>NZ_CFKZQR010000030.1:0-26664 GCF_985070215.1 Mobiluncus sp.
CTTTCCCCCCCCGCCACTGGCGCCGACCTCGGCCACAACCTCACGTTGAGCCGCTTCAAAAGACCGAATGAACTCGCGACCGATAATCTTGCGTTTCTGTTCCGGTTCGCTCACCCCCGCCAGTGCCCCCAAGAAGCGTGCGGACTCGTCGACGTACTTGACTCGAATTCCCATGTTGGCGGCATAGTCCCGCTCCACCTGCTCGCGCTCCCCCGCGCGCAACAAACCGTGGTCAACGAAAATGCAGGTCAGCTGGTCGCCGATGGCCTTATGAACCAAAGCTGCCGCCACGGAGGAATCGACCCCGCCAGACAAACCACAGATAACTTGAGCATCACCCACGCGCTGGCGAATCTCGGCCACCTGGGTGTCGATAATGGATTGCGGTGTCCACACCGGATCCAAGCCGACCAGGTCGTGCAGAAAATGCTCCAAGAGCCGTTGGCCATAGGCGCTGTGCCGAACTTCCGGATGCCACTGCACTCCATACAGGCCTCGTTCAGGATTTTCAAAGGCAGCTATCTTTGTATCATCTGTCGCCGCGATAACTTGGAAATCGCTGGGAGCTGCCGAAACTGCGTCCCCGTGACTCATCCAAACTACCTGTTCAGATGGGGTTCCTTCCATCAGCCGACTGCCTGTAACAACTTCCAAGTTGGTCCGGCCGTACTCGGAAGTTCCGGTAGGGCTAACGGTGCCCCCCAGGGCTTGTGCCATGACCTGAAACCCGTAGCAAATGCCTAGTACCGGCACATTTGCCTGAAAAACGGCTGGGTCAAAGGCGGGAGCTCCCGGCGCGTAAACGGAAGACGGCCCACCTGAGAGAATGATGGCCGAAGGCTGTTTATCCAATATTTCCCGTGCGGTCAGGTTATGTCCCACAATTTCCGAGTAAACTTTCGCCTCGCGAACCCGGCGTGCGATTAGTTGGGCATATTGCGCGCCAAAGTCAACAACTAACACCGGTCCCACGGGTCTACCATCTTGCAAGTTTTCAGCCATGAGTTAATCCTAAAACATTTCCTCGCTATAAATTGACCCCCCAATTCTCAGACTAAATTCAGGGATAATTCGTTGATATTTCAACGGTTTTCCCTATTGTCAGGCCAATATTTGTCGATACAATAGTATGTAGGGTCAAAGGAAGGACCTATGGCACGAGGGAAAGGAGACCCGCCATGAGTCAGGTACCAACGTATTTCGAGGCTGATGTCCGACTGGATCGGAACTCCCCGGTTCCGCTCTACCATCAAATTGCTCAACCCATTGAAGAGTTAATCCTCTCAGGACAACTCACCCCCGGTACGCGCTTGGAGGACGAACTTTCCATGGCGCGACGTCTCAACGTATCCCGCCCTACCGCCCGCCGCGCCCTGCAACAACTGGGCGACCATGGTCTGCTGGTGCGCCGCCGCGGTGTCGGAACTCAGGTGGCCCCAACCCGGGTGCATCGCCCGAATGTCCTCTCGACCATTTACGACCAGATGAAAACCGATGGACACAAGCCGTCTACAGAAGTCTTGTCTTATGGCACATCCCCGGCCAGCCAGGAAGTCAGCGCGAAACTGGAGGTGGCTCTCGGCACCAACGTGACCACTATTCGCCGACTGCGCATGAGTGACCGGCAGCCCGCGGGGCTCATGTTTGACATGATTCGCTCTTCGATAGCTCCGGCTGCCACCGCTTTGGAGCGTGATTCTTTCGAAAATGCCCTAGCTGAACGCGGTGTTGTCGTGACGATGGCACGCCAAGCGGTGTCCGCCCGCAAGGCCAGCGCCCCGGAGGCTCAACTCCTGCGGATTCCCGCGGGGTCAACCATGCTGAGCATTCAAAACATCTCTTATGACGAGTCCGGCAAGATTGCCGCTTATGGTGAATACCTGTTCCGTGCAGACCGTTTTGCTCTCAAGAACACGCTCTTTGCACACTAACTCAATAACCCTTCTTTCTTCTTCACTGGCACAATTTCATACCGGGTCCGCAGACTCGACATCGATGAGGCGTTCGTGGCTTTTCTCCTTTTCCATGAGCGCCTCATTGATTTTTCACAAGTGTGTTGCCGCACGTTTTCCCTGGTTCATCCCGTTTGCCGGGGAGATGGCGACCAAGATACTTTTTCAGGACTTTAGTCCCAACTTTACCAACCCCAAACCGTGTAATAGGATATTTTTTAACTTGCCAGCGGGCTGACCGATGCCCCTGATTTCATTAGAGGAGCTGGGCATGAGCGACTTCAAGACCTCATTTCTGGACAAACTTGCCAACAAAGCAGCATCGAGCCGGAAACGAATCGTGCTGCCAGAATCCGACGATGAGCGCATCTTAAAAGCTGCCGCAGACATCCTCCAGAAGGGCGTCGCTGACTTGGTTCTGCTGGGAGACCAGGACACCGTCCAGGCTAGAGCCTCCGCTCTCGGGCTGGATCTCTCCGCGGCCGAAATCGTCTCCCTCGACGATGCTGAAAAGCTGGCCCGTTACACCGCCAAACTGGTGGAACTGCGCGCACACAAGGGCATGGACGAAGCCAAGGCAAAGGAAACTTTGAAAGATATTTCTTTCTTTGGCACCATGATGATTGCCTGCGGCGACGCCGACGGAATGGTCTCTGGAGCGGCTCACACCACCGCCCACACCATTCGACCCGCGCTGCAAGTCATTAAGACCCAGCCGGGGGTGAAACTGGTTTCGGGAGCTTTCCTCATGGTTTTCGATGACCACTGTGACGTGTATTCGGATTGCGCAGTCACGATTTCCCCGGACGCAGAGCAGCTGGCGGACATCGCGGTCGTTTCAGCCCAGACCGCGGCTCAGTTTGGCTTGGAACCGAAAGTTGCCATTTTGTCCTATTCCACGATTGACTCCGGCTCTGGTCCACTGGTTGACCTGGTCAGGGATGCCACCGCGAAAGCCCAGGCAGCCGCCCCGGAAGTAGCTATTGACGGTCCGCTCCAGTTCGATGCCGCGGTAGTCGAGTCCGTGGCTGCCCAGAAAGCTCCCCGATCCCCCGTAGCCGGACACGCCAACACGTTCATCTTCCCCGATTTGAACGCCGGAAACATTACCTACAAAGCAGTGCAGCGCACCAGTGGTGCACTGGCGGTAGGACCCATCTTGCAAGGGCTAAACGCCCCGGTCAACGACTTGTCGCGCGGAGCCACCGTGGACGACATCATCAACACCATCATCATTACCGCTATCCAAGCCCAAGGGTAGGCTCCCGAGGGAAGCACCCCCGCGGCCGCCCTTGTGAAAAGAAGAAGGAACAATCACCATGCGCCATCAAACCATCTTTGTAATTAACTCCGGATCTTCCTCACTGAAGTACCAGCTAATCGAACCTGTCAGCGGTGACGTCCTGGCCAAAGGTCAAGCGGAACGCATTGGCACCGATCGGGGGGAAGTTACCCACGAAGTCCACGCGGACAAGTTCAGCGAGGCTCTCCCTCTTCCGACCCACAAGGAAGCCCTGACCAGGATTATCGAGATGTTCGCGACCCACGGACCTGACTTGCAGCACGTGGATTTGTCCGGTTTTGGTCACCGTATCGTCCAGGGCGGGTGGCATTTCAAGGGACCGGCCATCGTAAACGATGAGGTGCGAGCCAAGATTGAGGAACTGTGCGACTTGGCGCCGCTGCACAACCCCGCGCACCTCATTGGCATCGACACCGCTATGGAGCTGTGGCCTGACCTGCCACACGTGGCCGTTTTTGATACCGCCTACTTTGCCGGCCTGCCCGAAAAAGCCCGTAGCTACGCCCTCAATAAGCAGGTCGCGCATGACTACCACATCCGCCGCTACGGTGCCCACGGGACTTCTCACGAATTCGTAGCCAACAAGGTCTGCGACTACCTGGGCGATGACACCGTGAAACAAATTACCCTACATCTGGGAAATGGCGCGTCCGCCTGCGCGGAACTTGGCCGGCTACCGATGGACACCTCGATGGGGTTGACGCCCCTGGAAGGCTTGGTCATGGGCACCCGTACCGGCGACATCGACCCGGCTGTGGTGTTCCACCTGCTACGCAAAGGAATGAGCGTAGATGACATTGATACCCTGTTCAACAAGGAATCCGGCATGAAAGGCATGTGCGGAGACAACGATATGCGTGATGTCTGGAAACGCCGTGACGAGGGCGACTCCGACGCTCTGCTGGCCCTCCAGACTTATCAGCAGCGCTTGCTGAAGTACATCGGTGCCTACACTTTTGAGCTGGGTGGCTTGGACGTGCTGACTTTCACCGCCGGCATTGGTGAAAACGATGACCGCATCCGGCGGCGCTTGTGCGAAAAACTCGAGTTCATCGGGGTAAAGATTGACCGCGAACGGAATGAAAATCGTGACCGTTCCAAAGCCATCTGGCGCATCTCTAGCGATGATTCAAAAGTGCTGGTGTTGGTCGTACCCACCAACGAGGAGTTGGCGATTGCCCGCCAAGTCGTGCGTCTGATTTAACTTCTTTAGTTAAAATCGCTTAACTGTCAATATACTGAATAGCATGAGTGAGGTTGATAAGGTCGATAAGGAACGCGCGGCCCTGAGTGAACAGCTGGTTTACGAGTTCCACCGCCTGGTGTTTTCTGCCAACAATTTGATTGCCAATATCTCAGCCGACTTGGGAATGCACGGCAAGGACGGCGATGGTCTGTTGCTGATTTGGCGTTCCGAGATAGCCGGAAAGCCCCTGTCCCCTTCGGAACTCGCCGATGGCTTGCACATTACTCGCGCTGCCGCTAGCTATCTAGTGGACCGCTTGGTCAACCTGGGATACATCAGCAGGCAGACAGACCTGGAGGATCGCCGCCGGGCCGTGCTGCGCATCGCGGAATCTGGAGACATGCTGGGTCATAATTTTGTCGGTTCTGTGAACGAGGATCTCAGTGGCGTTTTTGCCAACCGTTCTAACGAGGAAATCAAGCAGTTCTCGGAAATGCTGGCGGAATTCATCGACCAGATTGACGATTCCCACCACACAAAAACCTCACAATCGGATTCCTCAGAGGCTCCAGACCCCCAGTGAAACCGGCCTTTGTCGTCGTACCTATCAAAACGCGCTTAAAATTTGATTAAGTTTCTTAACTATCAATATAATTAATTTCATGACATTGACTAATACCCTCGATGAATCCGAGACTGCCGCACCACACAGTGAGGCAAAATCGCAAAATGGAAACGAAAATCCCCACGATTTGGCTTCGATTGAATACACCGCGCCAGATCACTGGGGATTAATTCTGGCACTGTACCTGGCAGGAATTTTCATGGGCGCTCTGGACATGGGCATCGTGAATCCGGCACGTACCGTCATTCAAAACAGCTTGGGGGTCGATGACCAGGCAGGTGTCTGGGTCTTTACGATTTATACTCTGGCCTACGCCATCGCCATCCCCGTTATCGGCAAACTGGCCGACGTGTTGGGACGCAAGCCAATATATGTGCTGGCTATCGCCCTGTTCGGGATTGGTTCACTAGGGTGTGGGCTCGCCCAAGACTTTCAATCATTCGGCTTGCTGCTGGCCTCCCGCGTGGTGCAAGCCGTGGGTGGCGGCGGCATGATGCCGGTCGCCACCGCCGCTGCCGGTACCATCGCTCCTCCGGCAAAGCGAGGGATGGCTCTAGGCATGGTCGGCATGGTCTACGGCGTGGCCTCAGTTATCGGGGGTTCAGCCGGCTCACTGATTATGGATATAGCTGGTACCGACAACTGGCAATGGATTTTTTACATCAACGTGCCAATCGCCCTGGCTGTGGTAGTTTTGGGAGCACTGTTCTTAGATTGCGAACGCACCGAAGAGGGCCGTCGCTTAGACATACCCGGCACTGTCTTAATCGTGGTCACCATCACTGCCCTCTTGTGGATGTTCCAACACTTGGATTTCACGGATATCAGCAGTTCATTCCAGGATGCCAACGTCCGAGTTTCCCTGCTGATTTTTGCGATTTCAGGCGTAGTGTTCTGGGTTACCGAGCATCGCGTCCACGACCCCTTAATCAACTTTGATTATTTCGCGAATATCCCGGTCGGGGTCACTTTGCTCCTCGGCATGGTGGCTGGCACCTTGATGATGACCGTCATGTTCGTTCCCCAGTTTGCGGAAAACTCTATGCGCCTGGCTACCGGCGATGGGGGGTATCCCACAATCATCATCGGTCTGGCTTCTGGACTTGGAGCACCAATATCTGGACGACTGACGGACAAGCGTGGTCCGCGAGCGGTACTTGGTCTGGGTGTCACTATTTGTGCTTCGTCCGGTCTATTGCTGATTTTTTGGGCCTCTCCGTATCCTGGAATCATCTCCACTTCCGTATCCATCTTTGTTATGGGTTTCGGGCTGGGGTTCCTGATGGGCGCACCCCTGACATACCTGATTTTGCACTTGGTGCCCAGCCGTGACGCGAACACAGGTCAGGCAACTCTGTCTTTGACCCGGTCTCTGGCTACCACCCTAGCTCCGGCAATCATGGTCGGACTGCTCGCCACCGCTATGGGCGGCCTGTCCGGGAAGGTCATGGAAGTCATGCCAAAACCGGATATGTCTGCCATGTCCGCCGCGATGCCCGCAACCCCCGGCGGAATGCCGACTACCGGGAATCAAGACTCTGGCATGGGCCAAATGCCGCCCGTAAACACCGGCAATGGTTCACAGCTCTCTGCCCCGCCCCAGGACACAATTGAACCCGGATTTTCCATGACCAATGTACCTGACGAGTTGATGAATCGCCTCAAGAGCGCGGACGTCACCAACATCGTGGAGCGGTCCAAAGAACTGGCAAACTACACGTTCGATGAGCAAGGCAACACCATGAGGGAACAGATGGGCTTCGTGCCGCCAGCCCTGGAGCAAGCTCGCCAGGATTACCTTCAGGACATCGATGCTCACGCGGACACTATCGAATCGACGTTCCAGCTGGAGCTCAATAAGGGATTTATCCGCTTGTTCTGGTTCTATACCATAGTGTCGCTGTTCGGCGTGCTGTTGCTGTTTGGGGTTCCCTCCAAAAAGACTCTCGACGCCCACATTGTGAAGACCGCGCAGTCCGCGGCGGAAAACTCAATCTAGGACTGAAAACCAGCCGGGCGCCCCGAGAATCCTCGGAGCGCCCGGTTTTTGGCTCGTCATCCTCGCGGAATCCGGCTCAAATTCAGGAACTAATACAACTCAAGCGCAGGCGGCGCCCCGATTGCATCCAGCCGTGCCGCCAAGGTTTCCTTAGCGTCGCCTTGGAAAATCAGCACCCGGTCCGGTTCGGTCTCAGCCCGGGCATACAGCGGGTTTTCCACCCCGGCATAGCCAGGTTTCAGGTCGAAGTTAAAGATGGCCACGTGGGCGCAGTCCCCCACGTTCAGCACGGGCATCCCGTAGATTGGGGTGCCTTCAGCGGTATTGGCCGCCGGGTTCATCACGTCGTTAGCCCCAACGACTACGGTCAAATCCGCGGTAGCGAAGTCATCGTTGATGTCCTTCATTTCCCGCAGTTTTTCATAGTCCACGTCAACTTCGGCCAACAATACGTTCATGTGTCCGGGCATCCGGCCCGCCACCGGGTGAATTGCGAAGTCCACGTTCTTTCCGGCCTTTTCCAGGTAGTCCAACAGGCGTTTGACCTGGGCTTGGGCTTGAGACAGTGCCATACCGTAGCCGGGCACCAAGATGACACGCTGGGCATTTTCTACCCAGTCGGCGAAGGTGGTTTCCGGGTCCGCGGCAGGTGCTGCGGGTGCAGGTGCGCTGGCAGAAGCAGTGTCGCTAGTTTCTGGCTTGCTCTCACCAGCCGATTCGTCCGGTTTTTCCGATTCATCTTCAGTTGACGTTGCGGGAGTGGCAGCAGCAGCAGCAGCGGTGCTGACGGAAGTCTTGCCCAGCAAAATATCCATGAGGTGGCGGTTCATCGCCCGGCACATGATTTGGGTCAACAGCAGACCGGAAGCCCCCACAATGGCTCCGATAGCCACCAACAACAGGTCAGAGATGGCCAAGCCGGCGATAGCTCCCGCCACCCCGGACAGGGAGTTCAGCAGGGAAATCGTGATGGGCATGTCGGCTCCGCCCACCCGCACTGCCAGCAGGTAACCAAACAGGTTGGCGGCCACAATCTGGACGATGAGCAACACCGTTTGCGCCACGCCCGGACTGCTGAACGGCGGAAAAACGTAAGCCAGAGCGGCACCCAGGCTGATGACCAAGCTCAGACCCACCCACACGGAGTGCGCGGGAAGCACCTTCGGGTGCTGATCCAGGATTTGATGCAGTTTGCCTGCCGCAATCAGGGAGCCAAAGAAGGTAGCACCACCGACAGCGACCGCTAAACCGGCAGTGAACTGGGCAAAAGCATTGTTATCAGCATGCCCGGTCAAGGCTAGGGCTCCGGCGAGCATCGAGGCCATGCCGCCCAATCCGTTGAGCAGAGCCACGGTTTGCGGCATCCGAATCATCTTGGTCTTACGCCAGATGATGACCCCGAATAACGCCCCGACCAGCATTGCGGCATAGAGTTCGACAGCGCTGAGGATTCCGAAGTTCCACAGTGTAGCCACGATAGCCAAAGCCATCGCCAAGGCGCCCAGAAGGTTGCCGCGCACCGCTGTCTGTACCCTAGAGAGCATATTTAATCCCACCAGCACCAGTATCACCAGCACTACCGAGACGGCATAGTAGAGGAGACTATTCGGGCCTTGTGCCCCCATCAAATTCAAGTTGTTACCCATGACTACTCCCCCTCTCCGGCCTGAGTGCCCCCACCGGCGACGGGCTTGTGTTTCTTATCGAACATCCGCAGCATCCGGTCAGTGACCCCAAACCCGCCGACAATATTCACCATCGCCAGCGCGACCGCCAGCAAGCCCAGCGCTTTTGACCCCAGACTCACCGCTAACGCGGCCGCACTCAGACAGCCCAGCACGGTCACGCCGGAAAAGGCGTTCATCCCGCTCATCAACGGGGTGTGTAAAAGACTGGGAACTTGGCTGATTATTTTGTAGCCGACCAGGGTAAACACCACCAGCACGACCAATAACACGCCTTGGAATGGAGTCATCGATTTTCTCCTTGGGTTACGGTTTTCTTAGGAATTTCATGAAAATATAGCCAAGCGAGGGTGGTGAATGTATTCGCCACCACCCCGAGGCATCGATTAGGGCGACCTCACCGTTGACCGGCCGGCCGCCCTAATCGTCGCGTTCTAGGGTCAGTTTAGGCCAGGCCCATTGCCTCGCGCGCACCAACGTGAACGATTTCGCCGTCGATAGTCGTGAGGGTCTTGGCGATGATTTCGTCACTGCGATCTAGGACGATTTGGCCGTCCTTGACCAGGAAGTCCACGAAGTTGGCAATGTTCTTGGCGAACATGAAGGTCGAGCTCTTCGGCAGCATACCGGGGATGTTCTTAATCCCCACCAGGGTGACGTGGTGCTTGACTTCCACCTTGCCCGGAGGAGTGATTTCGCAGTTGCCGCCTTGGTCAATGGAAATATCCACGATGACCGAACCGGGCTTCATGGATTTCACCATGTCTTCGGTAATGAGTCGTGGAGCCAAATGGCCCGGCACCAGAGCCGAAGCAAAGATAATGTCCATATCAGGAATGACCTTAGCCAGAGCAGCACGCTCTTTGACCAGCTCTTCTTCGGGCAGAGCCTGGGCATAGCCGCCTTCACCAATGGCCTTCTCAGGATCCACCCCGAGTTCAACCGGCTTGGCGCCCAGGGAAGTGGCCTGTTCGGATGCCATCGGGCGAATGTCGGCAGCGTGCACCACGGCGCCCAGACGCTTCGCGGTAGCCAGGGCTTGCAAACCGCCCACGCCTACCCCGACGACCAGCACCTTCAGCGGGTCAATACGTCCGATAGCGCTGTGAATCAACGGCATAAAGGACGGCTGGTAGTTCGCCGCCAACAGGATGCCTTTATACCCGGCACACGTACTCATAGAAGTCAGGGCGTCCAAGTTTTGTGCCCGAGAAATACGCGGCACACCGTCCAAAGACAGCGAAATAACGCCCTGCGCCGCCATCTCCTTGACCATCTCGTGGTTGGGCGGAGCAGCCGGGTGAATAAACGTAATTAAGTATTGGCCTTTATGCATCATCGAAACTTCGGAGCGACCCTTGGCCTCGTTGAACAGCGGTTCCTTGACTTTCAAAATCAGGTCCGCCCGCTGGTAGATTTCTTCCGGATCGCTAACCATCTCAGCTCCAGCCGAGACATACTCCGGGTCATGGAAGAAGGAACCTTCTCCGGCGCCGGTTTCGACCAGGACGGTTAAGCCCTTCCCGACCATATCTGCCACCGTTTCCGGGGTAGCAGCCACGCGGTCTTCACCGCTCATAATTTCCTTGGGTACACCAATAATCATCGTAAAAACCCTCCGCGAATACTTCGTTGTACGCACAGCTCATAGGTTCATGAGTTGGACGATAAAAAGTGTATCGCATGGAAGTTGTTTTTATCCGTGTATTTAGCCACAGATTTAATACAGGAGTGCATTCACGTTCTGGGTGCATTTTCCCGTAAAATTCCCCTACAAAGCAGCTTTCGTCTGCCCATATAGAACGGGCGCCCCGAAGATTACTCCCCGAGGCGCCCGCCCAATAACAAATCGCTAATAACTACTTCTTCGGTGGTACTTTGAGGGTGAGTACCACTTTGTCCAATCCCTCAAAGAAATTGTTGCCTTTGTCGTCCACCACGATGAAAGCCGGGAAGTCCTCGACTTCAATCTTCCACACGGCTTCCATGCCAAGCTCAGGGTATTCCAGCACCTCGACTTTCTTAATGGAATGGGCGGCCAGCTCCGCGGCGGGACCGCCGATAGAACCAAGGTAAAAACCACCGTGTTTGCGGCAGGCATCAGTGACGACCTGGCCACGATTGCCCTTGGCCAGCATAAGCATCGAGCCGCCGTGGGCTTGGAACAGGTCCACATAGGGGTCCATACGCGAAGCCGTGGTCGGCCCGAATGACCCGGAGGGCATGCCCTCGGGGGTTTTCGCCGGACCCGCGTAGTACACCGGGTGGTCTTTGAAGTATTGGGGCAGGTCGCCTTCCTGCTCCAGACGGTCACGGAGTTTGGCGTGGGCGATGTCACGAGCCACGATGAGGGTTCCAGTCAGGGAAAGTCGGGTCTTGATGGGGTACTTGGTGAGTTCAGCAAGGACGTCCTTCATCGGGCGGTTCAAGTCAATCTTTACCGCTTCGTCCCCGCCCAGTTCCGCAGTAGTGGGGTCGGGCATGAAACGTCCCGGATCAGTGTCCAAGGCTTCGATGAACACCCCGCCCTTGTTAATCTTTGCCACACATTGCCGGTCGGCCGAGCAAGAGACTGCGATGGCTACCGGCAGGGAGGCACCGTGGCGCGGCAGACGCACCACCCGCACGTCATGGCAGAAATACTTGCCGCCAAACTGGGCACCAATGCCCATGTGGCGGGTCAGGTCAAGGACTTCCTCTTCCATCTTCAGGTCGCGGAACCCTTGCGCCTGTTCGCCGCCGTGGGTGGGCAAGCCGTCCAGGTAGTGCGCCGAAGCGTACTTCGCGGTCTTGAGCGTGTATTCCGCGGAAGTGCCGCCGATGACGATTGCCAAGTGATAGGGTGGGCAGGCCGCAGTCCCCAGCGAGCGAATCTTTTCCTCCAAGAACTGCATCATGTGTTCAGGGTCAAGAATCGCCTTGGTCATCTGGTAGAGGTAGGACTTGTTGGCCGAGCCGCCGCCCTTGGCCATAAACAGGAAACGGTACTCCGCTTCGTGTCCCGGGGCAGTCTCGGCATACAGCTCCACCTGCGCCGGAAGGTTACAGCCCGTGTTCTTTTCTTCGTACATGGACAGGGGGCTGTTTTGGGAATAGCGCAGGTTCAGTTTCGTGTAGGCGTTGTAGACCCCGCGCGACAATGCCTCTTCGTCGGGACCCGGGGTCAACACGTGTTGTCCACGCTCACCCTTGATGATGGCCGTACCAGTGTCCTGGCACATGGGTAGAACCCCCGCTGCCGCGATGTTTGCGTTACGCAACAGGTCCATCGCTACGAACTTGTCGTTGCCCGACGCCTCCGGGTCGTCGAGAATCTTGCGCAACTGCTCCAGGTGAGCGGTACGCAGGTAGTGGGAAATGTCGTGGAACGCGGTCTCGGCCAGCAGGGTAAGTGCTTCCGGTTCGACCTTCAGGAATTTCGTCCCGTCCGGGCCCTCGACTTCGCTAATCCCCTCGCTGGTTAGTTTGCGGTATGTATAAGTGTCCTCGCCGTGCGGCAGGATATCAGCATAGAAAAAATCGGCCACTGTTGCCCCTTTGCTCTGGTGTTTTTGTGCGGTTTGATTCTAACGCCCCGGCTCCATCACCCTCCCCGTAAGGCTTTAAACCGGAGGATTCCAGCTCATCAGGCCTCAGAGCTATGTTTTGATTTTCGCAAGCCTGACTAAAGAAAAAACGTTCCCGCCCCTCGGCTGCTGCCTCGGAGGGCTAAAGTATGAATATGTCTGATTTATTTGCGGATTGGCGCCGGCCCACTTTTATCACCTCGGTGAATCCGGGGATGTTGGGCTATGAACGGCTCATCCGCGATATGCATCCGCGAGTCGAACTGGTCGAGATTCGTTTGGACGGGGCGTGGCTGTCCCGCGGATCTTTCCAAGGCACGAAACATGACTTTGCCGAAGTCGCAAACCTCCTCCGGCAGGCTCGCGAACAGGTCAAACGCCCTATCTTGGCGACTTTCCGAACCGAGGGAGGACCCGTCTCGATTACCGCGGAAGTTTATGAACGCCTCGTGGCGCAGTCCGCGAAGTGCGCCGACTGGGTGGATGTCGAGTCGAATTATCCTTTTATTGGCATGACCGCGGAACAAGCCGCCGCCGCGGCCGAGGATCCCCACACGCAAGAGGACAATGAGAAACGCGTGGTAGGCCTGTTGCGCAACATTCACTCCAACGGTACGGGCGTTATCCTGTCCCGTCACTGTTGGGAGCCTTCCCCTAACAGCGAGAGGGAAGTCAGCGACCTGCTCATTTATCAACTCAATTTGGGAGCGGACGTGTCTAAGGCCGCTTTTTCTCCGCAAACCCCTCAACAACTGGCGAATCTCCAGCAGGGCGGCAAGACCACTTTCCTGCTGACCCACAGACCCACGATTTTGATTGGGATGGGTGAACTGGGCAAGCCCACTCGTTTGGCAGGTCCGCAGATGGGCAACTGGGGTACTTTTGTCACGGTGGGTGGTCCCCAGTCTGCGCCGGGGCAGCTGCCGTTGGCACAGCTGGAATTGCGCTATCCGGCGTCCGGTTTCTAGGTCGCACTCCCGGGTACTTTTCCTGAACAGCGAACCGAGGCTTCAGCGAAATATGGCGTAAGGTCGCAAATTGTGTGGACCTGCCCGCACGGGTACCTAGAGCAGGTCAGAATTCGGGGTTTAGTTCGCGCATCCGGTTTTCCAAATCGATGAGTTTGGCAAACACTTCTGGCTTTTCCGGCGAGTCGGAGTCGAGACGCCGCAGCTGAGCTTTCAGGCTGGCGATTTTGGCGTTTAGCCCCTTGCGTTCCATGGATTCCACCGCATTTTGCACCCAAGACTCGGCCGCGGACTGGGTTTCCTGGGCTGACTGATTTGTTTCATAAAGGGGCGCCGGGCGGGTCGCTAGGTTCGTCAATGCCCCCACCAGGACGGGACCAGCCTGGGCTTTCACCGCCGCAGCCCACCGGTTCAGAGCCAGGTTTCCCGGATTTGGTTCACCCGCCGCTTGGGCGACCTCAGCCAGGCGCTGATATTCCTCGGCGCCTCCAATCGCGGCAATGACTTCAAAGATGGCACGCAAAGTGGGTTGGGTGAAACTCTGCGGATCCAACGCATCAAAAGCGGTCTGGGCAGCTAAACCCGGAAACTGCAAAGCTGCTATCAGCACATCACGTTCTACCCGCCAAATCGGATCGGTATCCACCGCCGGATCCAGCCGAGTTTGCGGAAAAATCTGGGTCGAGCCCGCCGCGGGAGCACCGGCCAGGTTTGCGGGATTGACGCCGTTTCCACTACCGTGTGAAGCGTTGCCGGGTCCCCCCGGTCCCGGACGTGACGATTGGTCGGAGCTGGCACCGGCGCGCTGTTGGGCACGAATCTGTTTCCAAGCCTCATTGACCGCGTACCAGGTGTCCCTGACATTAGCTCCCAACCAGCCGCTCAGTTGCTTCACGTATTCGGTTCGCAATGCCTTGTCGCGAATTTCCGCCACTACTGGGGCTGCCGCGCGCATAGCTTCGATGCGGGCTGCGGGGCTTTCCAAGTCATATTTAGAGATGATGGTTTTCAACACGAAATCAAATAGGGGTCGGCGACTCTCAATCAGGTCGCGAACCGCTCCGGGACCGCGCTGCATCCGCAAGTCACAGGGATCCAAACCATCGTCAGCAACTGCCACAAAAGCCTGGGAGGCAAAGTCCTGATCGGTGCGGAAAGCCTTGAGAGCTGCGGCTTGTCCGGCGGCATCACCGTCAAAAGTGAAGATGACCTCTCCACCACGCGGAGGCAGGCCGCCAGGTAGCTTCAGCGAGGAGGCGCTGTCCGCGGAAGTCCCGATGAACCGGCGAATCTGTTTCGCGTGTTCGTCTGTAAAAGCGGTACCGCAGGTCGCGACCGCGGTGGTGATGCCGGATAGATGCGCCGCCATCACGTCGGTGTAGCCCTCAACGATGACGCAGCGCCGCTCTTTACCGATGTTCGGCCGCGCCAAATCCAGACCGTAGAGCACCGAAGATTTGTGATAAATCGGGGATTCTGGGGTGTTGATGTATTTCGGGACTTGCGGATCTGAATCGTCTAAACGCCGCCCGCCGAAACCCAGTATGGCTCCGGTCGCATCTTTGATAGGCCACATAACTCGATCCCGAAACACGTCATAGATGCCGCGTTGCCCCCGTTTACCCAGACCGACCGTCACGATTTCCTGATCGGTGAAGCCTTTCGAACGGAGGTAATCGGTGAGGTTGTTCCAGCCGGGTGGGGCGTAGCCCATGCCAAAACGGGCGGCGTCTTGGGACGTGAAAGCTCGCCCTTCGATGAAATTTCGCGCCGTCCCTGCCCCCGGCGACACGAGTTGGGATACAAAAAAGTCCTGCGCTACCTGGTTGCATTCCAACAGGCGCTGCCGTGTCCCCGGCTCCACATGCTCTTTCGTGATGGCCGCGCCCTCTACGTAATGCATCGTGATTCCGGCTTTCGCGGCTAAAAACTCGACAGCTTCGGGGAAAGTCAGCCCTTCGATGCGCTGTACAAAGTCGATGGTGTCCCCGCCCTCACCGCAACCGAAGCAATGCCACATATTGCGCACCGGCGTCACGCTAAAAGACGCCGTTTTTTCGTCATGGAACGGGCACAAGCCCATCAGTGAACTGCCTTTACGCTGCAGGCTCACATAGTCGCTGACCACCGACTCAATGGGGATAGCTTCGCGTACCTTTTGCAGGTCATCAGGGTCGAACTTGGAAGCCATGCAATCATACTAGCCTAAGTTTTAGGTCAGACGGGTTGGGTAATCATCCCCACTAAACGGGCATGCCAGGCGGCTGCCGACAGGTCGGTCAAGCTCGCTACCTGGTCTATTACTGCCCGGAGACGGCCGGCGTCCCGACCCAGATGATGATCTTCCGCGCGCAGCCACTCGGCTCGATAAGGCTCCTGCAAGACCCGTTGTCCGGTGGCTTCCTGCTCCAGTAGTGCCCACACCAAGTCGGAGAGCATTTGTTGTTGCGTCAGGTGGTCATGAGTGGTTTCGCGGGGCGCCATGACGTAATACACGGCGATGCCTTTGAGTAACAGGATTTCCGCTTGGGTTTCGAGGGGGACGATTACGTCCGCGTCATAGCGGGCCAGAGGGCGTTCTCCGTATCGTTGGCAGGTGGCGTCGTGACAGGCTAACGCGAATCGTCCGATGAGCTGGGAGGTCAGGTCTTTCAAAGCGGCTTGGGAACGGTAATCCGCCACCGGCTCGGTCAGCCAGAAAGGCATTTGCCGCAGCCTTTCGTGGGCCGCCGCCAAGTCGTCTGCACTGAACTTGCCCGGTCCGAAAGAACTCGCATACCAACGCCTTGTGATGTCAACCACATCAACAAAAGTTCTTTCGTTTTCCAGGTCTCCCAAGCTGGCTGACCCGAGGGCCACCGCGTCCTCGACATCGTGGACTGAGTAGCCAATGTCGTCGGCGAGGTCCATAACTTGGGCCTCAATGCAACGATGATTCTCGGGGGCGCCGGCGCGCAGCCACTGGAAAACGTCCCGGTCCTCGGCATAGACCCCAAACTTAGGAGAATCCGCACCATGAGGCCCCTCACCGCGTAGCCAAGGGTATTTCGCGATGGCATCGAGAGTGGCGCGGGTTAGGTTCAACCCCACCCACTGGCCTTGCGGACTGACAACTTTCGGCTCCAGGCGGGTCACCAAGCGCAACGTCTGGGCGTTACCCTCAAACCCGCCAATATCCTTGGCTAAATCATTGAGCACTCGCTCCCCGGAATGTCCGAAGGGCGGGTGTCCCAAGTCGTGGGCTAAACAGGCTGCGTCAACCACGTCAGGGTCACACCCCAGCCCTTTGCCAAGTTCGCGCCCTACCTGGGCAACTTCCAGGGAATGGGTCAGGCGCGTCCGGGAAAAATCGTTGGCAATGGGCCCCAATACCTGAGTTTTTTCACCGAGCCGGCGCAGCGCGGAGGAATGGAGTATCCGCGCCCGATCGCGCTCAAAATCGGTGCGTTGCCCGCGTTTATGCGTCTCGGTCACGAAGCGTTCATGCACGTCCGCCGGATATACCCCAATCTCATTCACACTTCCACCTTACAGACCCAATCCAGGTTTCACCATATAACACCTACATTTGTCGGTGTTTGCATACCTACATTTGTCGGTGTTCTTACAAAACCGTCTGATGCAAACTGAGCATGGAGGTTTGTAAAATACCCCCATACAGAACAGGCTTCAAAACCTGGGTAAGGAGAAAATGCCATGAAAACAAGAGCTGTTTTTGACTCCCGTTCAGGTAATGGTCAAGGCGATATCCTGGCTCAGACATGGAATAGGGGCATATGGCTACCACCAGGACAGATTCAGGGTTTGATTACCGCCTATTGTCTAGGACCAACAGTATGTCCGAATTGGATTAATTCAGCCCGCCCAGCGTAAGAGACAATCATGTTGAATTTTCTTGACATAGCCGATTTGCTTGGCTGGCATGATGTAGAAGTGATGGAATCCGTTGAAACCAGTGAATTCCCTACTATTTACCCGGTGATGGATATCGCCATGGATTCGGATTGGCCTTATGCTGATATGACTCGGCCTATTACCCGCGAAAGCCAGCTCAAGGAATACTTGGATTCCCGTCTGGAGCCCCTGCGGTTAAATTTTTCCTGGCGGGAGGCCTTCACCACGCTCAGCAACCTTGGGGTCTACACTTGGAAACTAAGACGTTACCTCCAAAACACTGATGCGATTAATTTTGACACCGTCACAGAAATCATGCGCGCGCACGTCGATAATTTCCTAAAACACGAGAATCAATTCGTGCGTCAGCCAGGTGGATTCACCCTGCCAAAATATTGCAATGAATACGTTATTAACGACCTTTTTCGAGGCGCTATTGGAATCCCCTTTGGGTGGAGTGTAGTTTCCGCAGCGGTCGTAAACTCGCCAAATGTGGAGGTAGATGATTCTCTCGGTCGAGCCCATTATATATTCACGAAAAAACCAAGTTTTCAAATAGATTGCCAAAAGCTGCTGCAAGCTATTGAGGCCAGCGGAACGGATTTATTTCCACCAGAAGAAGCCAATGTGATTTCAGCGCATGATTTCACGGGAATTCCGTATCGGCGCGCCTGGGCAATGCAGCAACACGGCGAATTGAATCAAGGCAACCTTATAGAGGAATTTGCTTCTAGACTAGCTGAGCTGCACTCGCTGCACGAACATTAGACCCAGCTGACTAGGCACCATAGGGATCCGCCGCGTCTTCCCCCAAGTGAAGTATGCGCGCGGTCGCATCGTCGATTTCGCGGGTGTCGAGCCAGCCTTCGGGCAGCTTGACGTGGCGCTGGGCGCGGGAACGTCCATGTTTGCCTTGCGCCGCTTCGGGATAGGGCGTGTTCGGGTCCAACGATTGCATAAGGTCGTGCAGGCGACTTTCCAGGTCATCTAACGTTTCGATGCGGGTCAGCTCCGCACGGGTAGCTCCGCCCAGGTTAAAACCTCGCAAGTACCATCCCACGTGTTTGCGCATATCCCGCAAGGCCGCCTGTTCATTACCGAAATGTTCCACCAGGCCGCGGGCATGAACCAGGATAATCGCGACGATTTCACCCAAGGTCGGTCCCGCAGGAATCGGCTGGCCCCACAGAGCTGCCGTGATTTCACGAAAAATCCAGGGCCTGCCTTGTACAGCCCGGCCAATTTCGATGCCCGCACATCCGGTTTGCGCAAACATTTCCAGCGCGTCCTGGGCGGAAAACACGTCGCCGTTGCCCAACACTGGTATGTCCAACGCGTCTACCAGCTCGGCAATCCGCGACCAATCCGAGTGCCCGGAATAATACTGGTTCGTGGTGCGGGCGTGCAGCGTGAGCGCAGCTGCCCCCGCGTCCTGCGCGGCCCGTCCCGCGTCCAGCAAGGTTTCGTGAGTTTCGTCAATCCCGACCCGGATTTTTACGGTCACCGGCACGGCCACACTGCACCCAGCCTCTCCTGACGCCTCTTGAGCCGCTCTCACTACCTGCCCGATGAGGTCACCAAAATACGCAGTTTTCCACGGCAGAGCCGCTCCCCCGCCCTTGCGAGTGACTTTCGGTACCGGGCAACCAAAATTCAGATCAATAACGTCGACTAGGTCCCGAACGATGAGTTCACGAGCCGCCCGGGCCAGGTCAGCCCCCACTACCCCGTAAAGCTGCAGCACCCGAACGGTTTGTCCGGGACCGGATTGCGCCATAATCCACGAGCGCGCCGAGTCCATCAACAGCGCTTTCGCGGTAATCATCTCGTTGACAAACATTCCCTCAACGCCGCGAAGCGTCCCGGATGCCCCACCCAGGCGGGACGCGGAAGCAAACTCCGGTGGCAGGCCTTGACGGGAAAACTCCGCGCACAAGTCGCGAAACGGAGCATTCGTCACCCCCGCCATCGGCGCTAACGCAATGGGTGTCGTGAACTCTACCCCGCCAATGCGCAGAGGCGGGTATTTACACTGTGGACACTGTGGATGCTGTGGAGCCAAAATGCCTCCGCCCGGTATTTCAGCCGCGGAAAATCGCCGCGCCACTAGCAAATCGGCAGGTGATCGCGCAGGTAGGCGACCAGGTTATCGCGCCCGATACGCTCTTGGATCATGGTGTCGCGTTCACGAACCGTCACGGCTTGGTCCTCTAGGGAATCAAAGTCCACGGTGACGCAGTAGGGCGTGCCGATTTCGTCTTGACGGCGGTAGCGGCGCCCCACGGCCCCGGCATCGTCATATTCCACGTTCCAGTATTTGCGCAGTTCAGCGGCGATATTTTGGGCGATTTCGGGCAGCTCATCCTTGCGGGACAGCGGCAGGACCGCCACCTTAACCGGGCTCAGGCGCGGGTCGAGGCGCAGCACGGTCCGCTTGTCCACCCCACCCTTGGTGTTCGGGGCTTCGTCCTCGGTGTAGGCCTCAATCAGGAAAGCCATCAGAGAGCGAGTCAAACCGGCGGAAGGCTCGATAACGTAGGGAATCCAGCGCTTGTCATTGGCCTGGTCGTAGTAATCGAGTTTTTGACCGCTGGCGTCTATATGTACGCCCAAGTCATAGTCGGTACGGTTGGCGATGCCCTCCAGCTCGCCCCACTTGGAGTTTTCAAAGCCAAAAGCGTACTCGATGTCCACCGTACGCTTGGAATAGTGCGAGAGTTTTTCCTTCGGGTGTTCGTACAACCGCAGGTTTTCCGCCTTAATCCCCAGGTCGGTGTACCACTCAAAGCGGTGGTCAATCCAGTACTGGTGCCATTCTTCATCGGTGCCGGGTTCCACAAAGAACTCCAGCTCCATCTGTTCAAACTCGCGGGTACGGAAGATGAAGTTGCCCGGAGTGATTTCGTTGCGGAAAGACTTGCCAATCTGGCCGATTCCAAAAGGCGGGCGCTTCCGGGCGGTCGTCATCACGTTGGCAAAGTTGATAAAGATGCCTTGGGCGGTTTCCGGACGCAGGAAGTGCAGGCCGGATTCATCGTCCACCGGGCCGAGGTAGGTCTTAAGCAGTCCTGAGAAGGCCCTAGGCTCCGTCCACTTCCCTTTGACGCCACAGTTCGGGCAGGAGACGTCATCCATGCTGACGTCATCAGGTTTCGCGATGTCGTGTTTCTCGGCGTACTCTTCCTGCAGGTCGTCCTCACGCAAACGCTTGTGGCAGTTGAGGCATTCGATGAGCGGGTCGGTGAAAGCCTTGAGGTGGCCCGAGGCGTCCCACACTTTCGGCGGCAAAATCACCGAGGAGTCTAGGCCCACCACGTCCTCACGGGAGCGTACCATGTAGTTCCACCAGGCCTTTTTGATGTTTTCCTTCAGTTCTACGCCCAAGGGGCCGTAGTCCCACGCCGCGCGCGTCCCCCCATAGATGTCACCACATGGGTAAACAAAACCGCGGCGTTTCGCCAAAGAAATTACTGAATCCATCGTTGATGCCACTTGTGCTCCTTATTGGTGTTGCTTTTCTGCCGTCCCGCGCTTTTTCCGAGTTTTCAGCGGGAAGGTACCAGCCCTAGTTTAGCTGGCAAACCTCCGGGGAGGAATTCGGTGCCGGCTCCTGGCCCGAACCGCAACCGCTAATCCGAGAATATGGGAGCATTTCGGTTTAGATTACGAAAAAACACTCCCAGAAACCGCTGCACAAAAATTGGAATCCACACTATAATTGCATTTGCCAGGTAAACACAAAACACACGATGAGGTGGGTTTATGAATCAAACTGCTATGGCTGCCGTCAATCTTAAGGCAGTTTTGCGTACACTCGAGAAGCTCCCGGAGCTCGACCCCAAGTCGAAACAGCTCTTGGAGCATGTCCCGCTGACCTTGCAATTCAAGGCAGCGAACGTCGGTTCTGTCCGGCTTAAGCTGGGCAACGGCAAAATTGAGTTCTTCCCCGGTGGAGGTCCGGCTGATATGAGCCTAGGCTTCCCCATGCCGAACATGGTGAACAAGATGTTCGAAGGCAAAGGGATTCCCGTACCGCTCAAGGGCTTCACGAAACTGAAGTACTTGACAGGTACGTTCACCGAGATTACCGACCGGTTGTCCTACTACTTGCGGCCGACCCCGCAGCTGCTACAGGACCCCGAGTTCGCGAGGATTAACTCCCTGCTGACTCTGCACGTAGCGGTCTATGCGATGGCTGAGATTGCCAATGAGGACCCCAAGGGCGTCCAGGTCGCCAAGGGAATGTGCGACGGCACTATCGGATTGAAGATTGAAAACGGTCCGGCTTTGACCATGGTCATCAATGACCATCACGCCCGCATCGTCGACGGCGATGAGCCCAAGGCCGCGGGTCCTCACGGACGTCATGCCTTTATGGTCTTTTCCGATTTGGATACGACCGGTCAGGTCCTGCGCGGCGAGCTCGCATCCTATCCCGCTATCGGTCGAGAGCTGATTAAGCTGGGCGGATACGTTCCCCTGTTGGACAACATGAACAAGATCCTCGGCATGGTGCCGTTCTACTTGAGCTAGAAAACGCGCGTGAGGAAGGACAAAACAAAATGATGAAAACTTACGAACACACCAAGAGCCACGAATGGTACGAGCGCGCGGTTGAGGTTATCCCCGGCGGCGTCTATGGGCACTTGGGGCCGGCGGAAGGCTGTTTCATGCCTATCAGCGCCTACCCCCTGTTTGCCTCGAAAGCACAGGGCGCCTACTTCTGGGACGTGGACGGCAACAAGTACGTTGATATGATGTGCGCCTACGGTCCGATGATTCTGGGATACAACGATCCCGATGTGGACAAAGCCGTAGCTGAGCAGGCCAAAATCCTGAACTGCGCGGTTCAGCCCGGCACTATCATGGTCGATTTGGCAGAGTTGATGGTGGATACGGTCGAAATGGCCGACTGGGCGTTCTTTGCCAAGAACGGTGGGGACGCTACGAACTACGCCTTGATGGTGGCTCGTGCCGCTACCGGTCGCGACAAGTTCATCGCTATCAACGGCGGTTATCACGGCGTGATTGGGTGGACCCAAGGTTGGGGCGCCCCCGGCGTGGGCAAGAAAGAAGTCGAGGACAAACTGCTGGTGGATTGGGGCGACACCGCCGCGGTGGAACGTCTCGCGGCTGAATATAAGGGCGAGATTGCCGCCTTTATCGCCACCCCGTACCACCACCCGGTCTTTGAGGACAACGTCTTGCCGCCGGCTGGCTACTGGAACAAGATTCGTTCCATCTGCGACCGCGAAGGCATCGTCCTCATCGTTGACGATGTGCGCTGTGGCTGGCGTTTGGATATCAAGGGTTCCGATTACCACTACGGCTTCAAGGCCGATTTGGAGTGCTTCTGCAAGGCTATCGCCAACGGACACAACATCTCGGCTGTGACCGGCATCGAGTCACTCAAGGACGCCGCCGCCTCCGTGATGTGCACCGGTTCGTACTGGATGAGCGCTCCGCCGATGGCGGCCGCGATTGCTTGCATCACCAAGATGCGTGAAATCGACGCAGCCAAGATCTGCCACGACAACGGCGTGAAAGTCATCGAGCGCCTGACCGAAGTGGCAAAACATCACGGCTTCGACTACCACTTCAGCGGCGAGCCGGCTCTGCTGTTCCACCAAATCAGAGGTCTTGACGGCAAAGAGGACCCGAACCTGTTGCTGCATCAGGCTTACGTGGGTGAATGTGTGAAGCGTGGCGTGTTCATGACGAACCACCACAACCACTTCATGAACACGGCCTTGACCGACAAGGACATCGACTTCATCACTGACGTAGCGGACGAAGCGATGGGCGTCGTTAAGAACAAATCTCGTGAGATTCTGGCTCAAGCCTAAGAAAAGGAGGAAAGATGGCTTTATCAGCTAAAGAACACAAGGAACTCGAAGAAATCGCCAATCGGCTGCGTCTACTCACTCTCGACACGGTGGTTTGGGCAGGTGGCGGTCACATCGGTGGTGCTATGAGCTCCATGGACGTACTCACCGTTCTGTATCATCACGAGATGAACTTCAGCGCAGACAAGATGGACGACCCGGATCGCGACCGTTTCGTACTGTCCAAGGGTCACATCGGCGTGGGTATGGGGCCGGTCCTCGCAGACTTGGGGTGCTTCCCCAAGGACTGGTTGCCGACCTATTCGCATATCCTTTCGCACCTAGGTATTCACCTGGACGCAGGCAAGGTACCCGGTCTGGAAGTTTCCACGGGTTCGCTGGGACACGGGTTGTCTCTGGCAGTGGGCATGGCACTCGGAGCACGTCAGCTCGGTAAGGAATGGCGCACCTACTGCCTCATGGGCGACGGTGAATGCAACGAGGGCTCCATCTGGGAAGCCGCCATGAGTGCCGGCCAGTTCAAGGTAGACAACCTGGTAGGCATCGTGGACGTCAACCACGCCATGATTGACGGCATGACCGCCGATGTCATGGGTCTGGAGCCCTTCGCGGACAAGTGGCGTGCTTTCAACTGGGAAGTCATTGAGGTCAAAGGTAACTCGATTCCCGATTTGGTAGACGCCTTTGATCGGGCACGCACCATCAAGGGTAAGCCCACCATGCTACTGATGGACACGGTGAAGGGCGAAGGTATCGACTTCATGGAAGGCGACTACACCTGGCACTACGGCGCTGTTGATGACGAAAAGCATGCCAAGGCGGTCGAATCTCTCAAGCGACACCTGCAGAAACGACTCGAGCTAGTGAAGGGAGCCTAAACATGGCTGGAGGATTAACTTACACTTCGATTGACGCGGTTAATCTGACCACCGCGGAGGTATACGGTCAGACCCTGGTACAACTGGGCAAGCAGGACCCCACTATCGTGGGACTTTCGGCTGACTTGGCGAAATCCACCAAGATTTCCGTGTTTGCCAAGGAGTTCCCCGAGCGGTTCTATAACGTGGGCATCGCGGAACAGAATATGTTCGGCATCTCTGCCGGGCTGGCAAAAGCGGGGCTGATGCCGTTCGTCTCCACGTTCGGGGCGTTCGCGGCTCTGCGTGCTTGCGAACAAATCCGCACCGATATCTGCTACCAGAATCTCAATGTGAAGATTATCGGTACCCACTCAGGGTTGTCCTTCGGCGCGGCCGGCACGACCCACCACGTCACCGAGGACATCGCGATTCTGCGTAGTTTCGCAAACCTGGTGGTCATGTGTCCGGCTGACGGTCTGGAGGCCGCCTACTGTGTACAGGCTGCCTATGACCACAAGGGTCCGGTCTACATCCGTCTGAACCGCGGTTTTGACCAGATTGTCTACCGTGACGAGATTCCCACTTTCGAGTTCGGCAAGGCCAACACCCTGCGTGAAGGTACGGACCTCACGTTCATCGCGACCGGCTCCGGCGTGTGGCGTGCCTTGCAGGCTGCCGATATCCTCGCCAAAGAGGACGGTCTGAGCGTGCGCGTGCTGGACATCCACACCTTGAAGCCGATTGATGAGGAGGCCATCGCCAAGGCGATTACCGAAACTCGGCGTATCATCACCGTTGAGGACCACAACATCATCAACGGCCTGGGGACCGCGGTAGCCGATGTCGGCGCCACTACCCGCAAGGGCTTCGTATTGAAGAAGCTCGGTATCCCCGACGAATTCTCGGTTATCGGCCAGCCTGAGGACCTGTACTCCCACTATGGCTGGGACGAAAACGGCTGTGTGGCCGCCGCTCGTGAAGTCATGCACATGGACTTCGAGGAGGACGACGACTGGGAAGACGAGTTCTAAGGTAGCGCGCAATGACTAAAGAAACGAAACAAAGCTCCGCCCCGCCTCAGGCAACTCAGCCCGATAAGGCGTGCGGGGAATCTTGTGAAAAGAAAACGAAAGCCAAGCCGTTCCCGATGGGCCCCAATCCCAGCATTGACGACGAAGTTCGGTACGCCAACGTGGTGTTCCTCAACGCGGTCATTCCGCTGTTGAAGCCGATTATCGCCGAAAAGCCGGAGTTGGCGGCCGCTTTCAAGGGCAAGGATGGCGTGGTCCAGATTTCTTGTCTGACCCCGGCGGGCACGTCGATAGACGGACGCCCGGAGCGTTACGCTACGCACCTGATCATTCACGGTGCCAACGTCACGCCGAAGCTGGGCGCTCACCCGCTGCCGAATGTGGAAATCGAGTTCCCCTCCCCCGAGAAGTTCAACGACTTCTTTAAAGGCAAGGTGAACCTGCCGAAGATTCGCGGAGGGCTGGGCAATCCCGGGCTCTTGGTTGCAACCGTGAAGTCCCTGCTGGCCATGTCCAGCTTGCTGGGAGCGACGGAAGCGCCCAAGACCGAGGGCGACCGGAAACTGCTGACGAAGTGTATGTTCTACCTGCTCACCACCGGAATGAGCCAGCTGAATAAGGCGGGGCATCCCGGTGTGCACGCGTGGACGGATCCTTCGCCGGACCGCGTCTATGCGTACGCTGTGGACGGGCATCCCGAACTCGGTGCGTACATCCGCATCAAAGCCGGGAAGTCAAAGGCATTTCGTGGGGAATACACGCGTAGCGCCGCGTTCTTTACGATGCGTTTCGACTCGGTGACCTCCGCTTTGGGAACCTTGCTGCAGACAGATGACCTTCTGGACGCACAGGCATCGGGACGTATGTCAATGGAGGGTTCGCCCGAATACGGTGCCGAACTCGGTGCTCTGATGATGGCGGTGGGTGACTATGCGAAGTAAAGCAGCCAAAACAGTCAGTTGCAAGCGGCGTTTCATGAAGGCAACCTGCCGGAAAGCGACCAAGCTCGGCTTGCTGGTGGCTCTGGGCTACGGAGCCAAGCTGGCTGTCGACAACGCGCTGGAGCTGAAGAAGCTGGGCAAGGAAGAGTTCCTGGAACGCAAGCAGCGGGAATGCCGCAACAAGATGTCTAGTGCCGGTATCAACTGGGGTCTGGGCCATGTGGGCGTGACCGTGGCGAACTTCGAGCGTGCCGTCCAGTGGTATGATCGGGTGTTCGGTCTGAAGCTGATGAACTACCTGGAAATCACCGGCGATGATTTGAAGCCTGTCGAGCGGTTGTACCACGTGGAGGGCATCAAGCGAGTCCGTCTGGGATTCATGTGTTCCCGTTCCGGTAACATCCTGGAAGTGTTCGAGTTCGATCCACCCATAGTGACGGAGGAACGCGAAACTTGGAACCGTCCCGGATACTCCCACATCGCTTTCCACGTGTCGAACGTGCCTGGCTGGGTCAATCGCCTGCGCCGCGAAGGCGTGGAGTTCATGAACGAGCCGATTTCTGCGGGAGGCGCCGACTGGGCTTTCTTCCGCGACCCGGACGGGAACCTAGTCGAGCTCATCGACCTCCACGCGGCTCGTCTCGGTTTGGGCCGCCTCGGCGCGCTCATCGGCACCGTGATGAAGTACACCATGATGAAGGGGTTCTACCGCAAGGTTTGAAGGCCATTTGAAGGCAAACTGAGCGAAGTCGATTTCGGTCTAATTTAGCCCAGTTTTGAAAGCAAAATCATTTCGGGGCAGAGCTAA
>NZ_CFKZQR010000031.1:0-26518 GCF_985070215.1 Mobiluncus sp.
GCTCGCGTATCAGGACGAGCGAGCCAGGGTACGCAATCTCGCAGAGATTGCAAGTACCCATATGCTCCTTCGAGGTCCCACCTACGCCGCCGGCCTGGGGGAATAGCACCGGCCTGGCGACTTCGGTGGGATGCCTCAGGGCTAGTCAGGGTTAAATCAGGGGTAACCCTAATGGCACCCGGGCGGAGAGGCACGATAATCTAGGACTATCTCCTCCTGAGGGCTGAGTGCGGAGTGCCTGGAAACAGGACGAGTCTCATACTTCGGACTGATTTTCCTGGTAGCGGAGCTTTTGGCAAGGCAAAAAAGCCCTGAGGAGTTTATAGTTTTTCAAAAGCGATTTTGGATTGTAAGGAGTTATTTGTGAGCGATGAACCGGTGTTCACTCCCGTCGATGACCCGACTGTTACCCCTGTTGCTTCCGTGACGGGAGACGACTCGGCAAAGTCTGCGAAATCCCTGCTCAAGGGCAAGAAAAAGCTGAAACTCGGCAAGAAGAAATCGAGCAAGAAAAAGAAAATCATCATCGGGGTCAGCGCGGTAGCCGTCTTGGCTATTGCCGGATTTGGCATTCCGGCAGTGATGGGCCTGGGGGCTCCCAAATACGACCCAACGGCTGTCTATCGCGGGGACGTGACCACCGTCGTCAGGGAGGACGTCACCAAAACCATCAGCATGACCGGCACGCTGAAAAGCGCCAAGACCATGACCTTGTTCTCCTCGCTGAACTCGAAAGTACAGGCTCTCAACGTGAAGGCGGGGGACCGGGTGAACCAGGGTCAGCTGCTGGCACAGCTGGACAGTTCCGAGGCGAATTCGCAACTGGCTAGCCAACAGGCGCAGCTGAACGAAAGCCGCATCACCCAGCAAAACAGCATCGACGAGGCTGCCCAAAACTATCAAAATGCGAAAAGCGCCCTGGATCAGGGCATGAATCAGGAAATCCGCGGAGCTCAAACCTCGTTGCGGGAAGCGGAAACTGAATACGTGAAATCTTCACGGGCCTACGAACAAATGAAGCAGGAGAGAGACAACCGCACTTTGCAAGCCTTGCTGGAACAGGAAAATGCCCTGCGCTCGGCTTATCAAGAGGTGGAAAACGCCAAGATGGAAGCGGGCCGAGCCGGAGCCGCGGTTTCCGAAGCGAACCTGCAGCGTGACATCGCCATCATTGAGCGGAATTCGGCCGCGGCGGATTTGGACCTGGCCAAGAAGGAACTGTCCCGGGTGCGGGCCGACACGACCCTGAGCGCCGCACGTCGCGCGGAACTCATCAAGGCCATCAACCAGCGTATCGCGGAGCTGGAAGCGCAGGTCGCCACCTTGGATCAAAATGTTGATGATGGCAGCAAGGGCGCCAGGTCGGCCTGGTCCCAGCAGGCTCAGGCCAATATTTCCGTGGGCCACGCGAACGAAAACTTGGGGATGGCGCGGCGCCAATTCCAGGCTGCGCTTCGCCAAATAGACAACCAGATAGCCGAGGCCGGCGAGGCGGTCGCCAAGGCGCAAGGCGCTCTGTCTGACGCCAAAATCAGCTTGGAATACGCCAAAATCCACGCAGCTCAGGAAGTGAGTTCGAATCTGCGGGCGTTGCGGGCCGCGCAAGCCTCGGCGGGTTCGGGCCTGGCGGAAGGGCAAAGCGCCATCCAAAAGCTGCGGGCCGACATCAGCTCGGCGCACGTAACTTCCCCGATATCAGGCATTGTGACCTCCGTAACCGCCAAGGTCGGTGCCACGCCGGAAGGCCCCTTGATGACGGTGGAAGATGACCAAAACATGGTCATTGAAACCCAGATTAAAGAATCCGGGGTTTCCAAGCTCAGCGTGGGTAACCAGGTCACTTTCACCACTCCGGCCACCGGGGATAAGGAATTCACGGGCGTGGTGTCGTTTATTTCTCCGGCAGCCCTCGACCAGACTGCCACGCAGCCCAGACAGGGCGGCGAACAGGGCGGGGGCGGCAATGCCTCGGTCATGTTCCCGGTGCAAATCACGGTGACGGGCGATTTGCAGGGCTTGCGTCTGGGGTCTACCGCCAAAGTAAAGGCGATTGTTGCCGGTGAAAAGAACGCTCTGACCGTGCCGAAGGGTGCTTTGGTTGATGCGATGATTCCGCTTGACGACAATGACAAAGGTTCGCAGTCCGTGGCGGCTCCCGCTCCGGGAGACATGTCCGGGCCGGAAGTCTCTCGGGAAGATGGCCCGAAGTCCGTACTGGTGATAGACAACCCCGACTCGGAAAAGCCGAAGATTCGCGAAGTCCAGGTGGAAGTCCTGGTAGAAGGCAACGGCATGGCCGCAATCAAGGGTAAAGGCATCAAAGAAGGCACGACCGTGCTAGATAACGCCATGAACTATGTCGGCTTGTCCGGGGAAACCGGTCACTATGTCGATACTCCGCCGGTGATGGAGGGGACTGTTGAGTGACATCATGAGCCTGCCGGGGGTCTTTTCTGAGGGTCGGGCGCATTCACAAGCGTCCCCTCCTGCGCCCACCGGGCAGGGTAGCGGACAGCCGGGGGCGGCGAAGGGACAGCCGGTCATCGAGCTGAGCGACATCTATAAGGGATTCTTCCTGGGCACCGACCACGAGTTGACCGTGCTGAAAGGCGTGAACCTGGCGATTTATCCGGGAGAATTCGTGTCCATCGTGGGGTCCTCCGGTTCGGGCAAATCCACCCTGATGAACATCATCGGCCTGCTGGACCGGCCCACCTCGGGAAGTTACCTGCTGGGGGACGTGGACATTTCCGAAGCTGACGATAACGAGGCGGCGTTGATTCGCTCGCTGTCCATCGGGTTCGTATTCCAAAATTTCAATCTGGTGGGGCGTACCGACGCGTTAAAGAACGTGGAACTGCCCATGATGTACGCCGGCATCGGGCGTGCTCAGCGCCGGGAACGGGCACTGAAACTGTTGGAACTGGTCGAAATGAGCGAACGAATCCACCATCAGCCCAGCGAGTTGTCTGGCGGGCAAAAGCAGCGGGTGGCGATTGCGCGGGCGATGG
Source organism: Mobiluncus sp. (assembly GCF_985070215.1). Lineage (NCBI taxonomy): Bacteria > Bacillati > Actinomycetota > Actinomycetes > Actinomycetales > Actinomycetaceae > Mobiluncus > Mobiluncus sp. The sequence goes on from NZ_CFKZQR010000031.1 coordinate 3,012, forward strand.
CCAATGACCCGGACATTATTTTGGCTGACGAGCCGACCGGTGCTTTGGACACCGCCACCGGGCACATGGTCATGGACCTGTTCCATCGGCTGCACCGCGAGCAGGGCAAAACCATCGTTCTGATTACCCACAACCCGGAGCTGGCTGAGCAAACCCAGCGTATCTTCACCATGGTTGACGGTGTGTTGGGCGAGGGTGTGTCGACCAAAGGAGGCGCCCAATGACTTTCGGAGAAAACGTGCGCCTGGCCCTGGCGGGATTGTGGGCGAACAAGCTGCGCGCCATTTTGACCCTGCTGGGCATCATCATCGGTATCGCCTCCGTGGTGACGATTCTCACCATTTCCCGCGGCGTGACCAGCGCGGTGACTGACTCGCTTGGGTCCCTGGGGGGTCAAGACATGTACCTCTCGGTAGATACCAAGGACAATATTGCCAAAGCAAAGTCTCGCCAAGCACAGTCCGGCTCGGACGACCCCACTTATGTGGTTGGCACTGCCGAGGAAACCGAGGACGAGGACATGTCTGGGGATAGCGGGTCTGGCTCGGCTTTCGCGGACAGTAACGGGGATGACCAATACCTGACTCCGGAAATACTGGATCAGATTCGTGAGGAATTTTCCGACCAGGTCAAAGGTATCAGCGTGCAAGGTATGGGCAGTTTCGGCACCGCTAAGGGCGCGGCCGGAGACGTGGACGCGGATGTGCAAACCACCAACCAGGATTTCCTGATTGGGTCCAATATGGAAATGGTCGCCGGCCGCGGTTTTGATGCCGGTGAAATCGAAAGCGCCGACACGGTGGCGGTTATCAGCGATACCCTGGCGAAAAAATTGTTCGGGGGAGCGGCACAAAACGCCGTGGGCCAGAGCTTCGAGTTTGACAGTGACGAATCCCAAATGACTTTTCAAGTCATCGGGGTCGCCCGGCAGGTGCAAATGAAAGGGGCTGCCAACGCTCTCATCGGTGGCGGCGGGCCGAGCGGGGACAGTTTCTATATCCCCTACACTTTGGAAGAGGAGATTAGCGGGGTTAAGGAACCGGGGTTCAACTGGGCGACGCTGCGCCCGATTCCCGGCACCGATGCGAAGGCTTTGAAGCACGATCTGCAGGAGTTCTTGGATAAAACCTGGGCTGACTCGGATTACGGGGTCATGATTGATTCCATGGACTCGATGATGGATGAGATTAAGAAAGTCTTTTCCACTATCGCCTTGGGGCTGTCGGTTATCGCGGGGCTGAGTTTGCTGGTCGGCGGCATCGGGGTGATGAACATCATGCTGGTGTCGGTCACCGAACGTACCCGAGAGATAGGTATTCGCAAGGCTCTGGGGGCGACCCAGTGGAATATCCGGCTGCAGTTCCTGGTCGAGGCCATGATGGTGTGTCTGCTGGGAGGGCTTCTCGGCGTGGCCCTGGGGGGCCTGGCCGGATACTTGGGGTCCAACGCGATGGGTAATCCCGCGATTCCACCCCTGGGTGGGGTGCTGTTCTCGCTAGCGTTCTCGCTGGGTATCGGGATTTTCTTCGGCTACTATCCGGCGTCCAAAGCCGCCAAACTCGACCCCATCGAGGCACTGCGCTACGAGTAGCCCGGGGCTTGCACCCTGTCTAAAAACTATTTTTACGCCTCGGTGTGCCATATATGGCACACCGAGGCAAATTAATAGGATTAACGCCCGAAAAATATCCTCGGCTCGCAAACCTACCCGTGCGCCCGCGAAATTCCGGCATGATAGTGGCATGTACGAAAGACGCTTTGTTTTTGACCTCGAACAGGACGATGAAGAAATCATCGCCGAAATCGTGCGCCGCGCCGAGACTATCTTGGGACCCCAGGAACGGATTACCTTCCCGGTGGGAGCGCACCTGACCGAGGAAGGCCAGCCGGTTCGCAGCATTATTCTGGCGCTATCCGGCAGCATCGCGCTGGAACGCTCCTCAGAGAGTGGGGATCTGCTGATGCACCATGCTTCGACCGGGCGCATCATCGGCATGCTGTCCTCGGGGGAGGAAATCGGCGCCTTCTTTACCGCCGTGGTGACTGAAGAGGTCGTGGGGGTCAGCCTCACCCTCGACGAAATGAACATGATTATTGCCGGGGACTCCCGAGTATCGCTGCTGGTGGCAGCCTTGTTTATGCGCACTTATGATCGCCGGCTGCGTCGCGCGGAGAATCTGCACCTAGAGTCGGCGGTCCTGGCCGATCAACTGGCGCTGCAGCGGGCGAACTTGGCGAAAGCCCTGGACAAACTGCGCGAGACTCGGGAGGAAATGGCTGCACAAGCCCGGTTTGCCTCGCTCGGTGAGCTGGCGGCGGGTGTGGCCCACGAACTCAATAATCCGGTGGCGGCGATTCGCCGTGCTGCGGATTACATTCACGAGGATATGCGCATGCTGCTGTCGACCTGCCCCGATGAAACGTGGCGGAACCTGGCTCTGGAATCCCTGGAAAATGCGGAGGAGGCCCCGTTCTTGTCCACCAAGGAAACCCGGGCGCGCAAACGTGAGCTGTTGGAAATCCTGGGAGACGCAATCCTGGTGGAACGCCTGTCCGTGGCGGGAGTTTACAGCACTGACCTGGCCCGCAACCTCGCCAGGGACATGAAAGCCAACCCGGACACGGATCTGGGGGCCTTGGAACAAGCGGCCGCCATCGGCACCAGTCTGCGCAACCTGCGTACCGCCTCGGGACGCATCATCGACCTGGTGGCGTCCCTGCGCTCTTATGCGCGTCCCGATGGGGATCCGGTACAAAACGTCGACGTCAACACGGGCCTGCAAGACACGCTGCGCCTGTTGTCTCACCGCTTGGACAAAATCGACCTCGACGTGCATTATGGCGAACTACCGCGGATTTCTTGCCACCCCGGCCAGCTGGACGAAGTGTGGACAAACCTGATTACGAACGCGGTGGAAGCCATGTCCGGCGAGGCTTCCGCTGCCAGCGACGCGGTCGGCAAGCGCCCCACCGACCGAGACGAACTGGCGGGCATGATTGGGCAGCTAACCATCAAAACGGAAGCCCGCGGCGACCAAATCGTGGTGACGTTCCGCGATACCGGACCCGGCATTGCCCCCGATGTCATCGAACACATTTTCCAGCCGCATTTCTCTACCAAAGGCGGCGAAGTGAGGTTCGGAATGGGTATCGGCCTGGGGCTGTGTCGCTCGATTGTGGAAAATCACGGCGGAACCATCCGGCTGGAAAACGTCTCCAACCCGACGGGCACCCTGGCCACCGTGGAACTACCGACCACCGGAATTCCGGTCTCGCTATAGGGGCACAAGCCCGGTCGGGCGGTTTCGTGCGGACTGCTGGTTCTCGTTTTCTGACGTTTTCCGGCAAATTGGTCCAAATCCAGCGACGGAGTGAAACAATAGAAAAGTCCCCAATGAAGGAGAAACCATGAAACTCGCCATCCTAATCCTTGAAGACGAACCGGAAGTTCGTGCCGCTGTGACCCGTGACCTGCTGGGATTCGCGGACACTTTACGCATCGAACCGGCGGAGGATGTGCCTGACGCGTGGGAGGTCATCGATGAGATTTCAAACGATGGCGACGCCCTGGCTCTGGCACTGTGCGACCATCGGCTACCCGGCACGACCGGCATCGAGTTCATGGGCCAGATGATGTCCGACGAACGCACCCAGATGACCCGCAAAGTCCTGGTGACCGGTCAGGCCGACCTGGCTGACACCGTGCGTGCGGTGAACGAAGCCGGGCTCGATCAGTACGTGGCGAAACCCTGGAAACCCGAAGAACTCCAAGACGTGGTGCGCACCATGTTGACCGATTATGTGGAACTGGCGGGGATTGACCCGGTGCCCTATCTCTCGGCGCTGGATCCGGCGCGGGCGATGGAACTGACCAAAGGGCTCAGCCGCCCGGACTGACCGGTTGCCGGCACGTGGCATCGAACAGCGAGGAACAAAGGGGCAGGATCAGTGAGTAATCCAGATAATCCGCAATCCGAAAACGCTATCGAACCATCCGGTGCGGGTCGGGAAGGAAATGAACCGGCGGTAGTTCCGCCCCAGTCTCGTGCTGCCACCCCGAAACCCGCAAAACGTCCCATCCGCACTTTGCGGCCCAAACCCCCTTCTAACGTTAAGAAAACCGCCCCGCTGGGCTTGAAAGAAAAGATTGGCCTGGTGCTGGGGGCCATCGTGTTCTTCGTCCCCCTGCTGGTCGACATCCCGAATCTGGGCGTGCCCGGCGAACGCATGCTGGCGATTTTCCTGCTGGCTATCGTGTTTTGGATTACCGAGCCGATTCCCCTGACCGCCACCGCGGTGCTGGTCATCGGGCTGGAAGTTATGCTGGTGTCCACCGGTTCACCGTTTGACCCCACCGGCGGAGACCCGTCACAAGCCGAACATGTCGCCAAGTATTCGGAATACTTCGCGACCCTGGCCAACCCGACAATCATCCTGTTCATGGGTGGTTTTATGATTGCGGAAGGCGCTGAAAAGTTTTCGCTGGACCGCAACTTGGCGGCGGTGTTGCTCAAGCCTTTCCCGGAAAAGGCGCGTCTGACGACCTTGGGGCTGATGCTGATTACCGCTCTGCTGTCCATGTTTATGTCCAACACCGCCACGACCGCCACCATGTTTACCGTGGTCATCCCCATTTTGGCGGCACTGCCAAAGGGTCGGGCGCGAGCCGGCGTGGCGCTGTCGATTCCCTTGGCCGCCAACGTGGGCGGTATCGGTACCCCGGTCGGTACCCCGCCCAATGCCATTGCGGTCGGCGCCCTGGCCGCCCAGGGCATTCACGTGTCCTTCGGGCAGTGGATGATGATGGCGGTGCCGTTTATGCTGGTGGTGCTGTTTTTGTCGTGGCTGTTCCTCAGCGCCGTGTTTATCCCGCGCGATGCCGTGATTCACATTGAAATGACTTCCCAGTGGAACAAAACCCCGAAAGCTGTGCTGTTCTACATCATTGCCGGGTCCACGATTCTGCTGTGGATGACCGAGAGTCTGCACGGGATTTCCTCCAACGTGGTCGGGTTCCTGCCTGTCGTGGCGCTGCTGTGTCTCAAGATCATGAGTGGCGAGGACATTAAGAGCATCGACTGGCCGGTGCTGTGGCTGGTGGCAGGCGGTATCGCGATGGGTGAAGGTATCGGGAACACCGGCCTGGACAAGTTCCTGGTCAACTCCGTGCCGTGGAAGTCCCTGGGGGCGGTGTTGATCGTGGCGCTGCTCGGTTTTGTTGGTTTCGCTATCGCCAACGTCATCTCCCACTCGGCTTCCGCGAATCTGCTGGTGCCCCTGGCCGTGTCCCTGGCGGTATCCCTGGGCGATTCGGTCGATACGGTCACGGTCGCCTGTGCCGTAGCCATCGCCTGCTCGCTGGGCATGTCGCTGCCTATCTCGACCCCGCCGAACGCCATTGCCTATGCCACTGGGGAAATCTCGGTGAAACAGATGGCTTTGCTGGGTTTGGTGGTCGGGACCGCCGCCACTGTGACGCTGGTGTTCGCGCTGCCGCGGATGTGGGCGCTGATGGGGTTTGTCAGCTGAGACACTGCCCGGCTGTGCCTGTTTTTGGGAGCGCGGTCACAAGCGCGGTGGGGCCGGGGATACCGGTTGAGTTGGTTTATCCGGTTTAGCTGGCGCGGGGACTAAAATCAACTCTATGAAGATTGTTGATGCCCTGACCGGGCCGATTACCCTGTCTAACCTGGCGGCGATAGACGCGACGGTGAAACGCGATGAGCTGCTGGTTATGCCTACCGATACGGTTTATGGAATAGCCTCGGTGCCGTTTGCCCCCGCGGCGGTGGCGCGTTTGCAGCAGGCCAAAGGCCGGGGGGAGGACTTTCCCCCGCCGGTGCTGGTTTCCGGTCCGGCGGCGTTGGAGGAATTGATGGCCCCCGAACCGCAGGCTAGCGCGAGTCAGCGGCGCGCCGCCCGCGTACTTGCTGAGCGCTTTTGGCCCGGGGCCCTGACTATTATCGTGACCGCCAATCCGGCTCTGGGCTGGGATTTGGGGCAAACCCACGGGACGATTGCGCTGCGCCAGCCCGATCACCCGGTGGCGTTGGAAATCCTGGGCCACACCGGCCCGCTGGCCGTCACGTCCGCCAACCTGCACACTCGGCCTCCTGCCACCGACATTGCCGCCGCCACGGAATACTTTGGCGAACGGGTCAGCGTTTATGTCGATGCCGGTCCCTCGCCCTCCGGACACCCGTCCACCATCATCACCTTGGCACAGGGCTCCCCGCGCTTGATACGCCAAGGAGATATTCCTCTGTCCGATATTCTCGCCGCCCTAGCTTGAGACCTCGTGCACTTATACCAGGAGATATGCCGGGTAGTTGCCAATAATGGCAGCTACCCGGCATATCTCCCCCTATATTCACATCGGAGCAAAATAACTCGCCTCTAACCGGATAAACTAAAGCCCGTATGAAGTTTTACCTGTTGATATTCCTGGTTGCGGCCGCGGTCACGTTCCTCACGGTTCCGCTGGTGCGCCAGTTTGCCCTGGCAACAGGGACTTTAGCGCCGGTGCGGGAACGTGACGTCCATCAATTTCCGACCCCGCGTCTGGGCGGGGTAGCGATGGGCGTGGGTTTCCTCGTGGCGCTGGCCATCGCCTCGCACACGCCATTTTTGGCTGATGCCGCCAGCTTTGAACACGTCAAGGGTTTGGCGGTGGGCGTCATCCTGATTGTGATTCTGGGGGTCATCGATGACATCTGGGACTTGGATTGGTACACGAAACTGGCAGGCCAAATCCTGGTGGCAGGATTGATGTCTTGGTTGGGTATCCAGCTGACGTCCTTCCCGATTTTCGGCCTTACCATCGGCTCATCTCGCCTGTCCTTGCTGGTCACAGTGCTGGTAGTGGTGGCTGCCATCAACGCGGTGAACTTCGTGGACGGCTTGGATGGTTTAGCTTCCGGCATGATGGCCATCAGCGCGACCGGCCTGTTCATCTATTCCTACACGTTGTCGCGCACGCTGGGTGCCGCGTCCTACGCCTCTTTGGCCTCAACGGTGGCGGCGGCTCTGGCCGGAATCTGCCTGGGATTCTTGGCACACAATTTTTCTCCCGCCTCCATATTCATGGGCGATACCGGAGCCATGCTGTTGGGTTTACTGACGGTGGCCGCCGCCATCATCGTCACCGGCCAAATCGACCCGGCAGTCGTCTATTTTCGCCAGGCTTTTCCGTCTTTCCTGCCCATCGTTTTGCCCCTGGCGGTGTTGGCTATCCCCATTTTTGACATGGTCGCCTCGGTGATTCGCCGGCTGTATCATCACCAGTCTCCCTTCCAAGCCGATGCTGGTCACCTGCATCATCGCCTGTCCCATGCCGGACGTTCCCGGGTGCGCGCCGTGCTGGTTATGTACCTGTGGACGGCGGTGTTTTCTCTGGGGGCGGCCTCGCTGACTTTGCTGCGGATGCGCTACGTGTTGGTGTTGATGCTGGTAGCCTCCCTGTTGGCAATGGTGGCGACCATCGAGATTCTGCCTGCCTGGCGCGAAGGGGTGCGCCGCTGGTTCAACCCGAATTATCGCCAGCCCCACGGCCCGGAACACGCCCTTTACCGTGACTCTTCCCTTTCTGATAGCGTAAAGCCGTGAACGAAACGACTCCCCGACCTGAGCAATCCGCCGCTTTCCTCGCGGCTCAAGTGGGTCCCCGGACTCGCCGGGCGGTGAAGTTTTCTCTGACCGCGATTTCCCTAGCTGTGCTGGTGGTGCTGCTGGTGGCGGCCGGATTAGCGGCGTGGCTGGAAGGATCGGCGGGATTGCGTTCCGTAGGTTTATGTGCCGCAGTGGGGGCGGGCCTGGTGGCGGTGACGTTTGCCACACACCTGTTTACCTTGAATCATCCCGACTTGATGATGGCGGGCATGGGTGCGGATTTCGTCCTGAAAATCATCGTCATTTTGCTGGCTCTGGGGGTGGCGCGTGCGTTGCCGGGTCTGGACGCAAAAACAATTTTTTTCACCCTGCTGGCCATGATTTTGGTTCAGGCCATCGTCTTTCCGGTGGCGTTGGCAAAAGCGCAAGTGCCCTTGTTAGACCCGGTCTCGTCCCCGACACAGCCGGAAACCGAAGGGGAAAATCCGACGCAGTAGTGAAATTTTGCATTTTTTCACCCACGCTAGTTTTTACCCGTGCAAATCCCGTTTGAAATTCATGATAACGTTGTTAGGCGAACTCATGATTTAGGACTCAAAGGAGAACAATGGGAGTGCAGTTGACGCTCATGTCGGCATTGATGCCGAATTTGGTTCCCGCTACAGATGACTCGTTCCATGCCCCCACCATTATGGACTTGTTCCCCCCGGTCGTTGCTTTCGCCGGAACTCCTTTCGCCATTGACCGTGTCATGATGATTCGTCTCATCATGACGCTGCTGCTGGTGCTGTGTCTGGTGCTGTACGCCACGCGGGCCAAGCTCATCCCGGGACGCGCCCAGTACGTGATGGAGTTCGGGTTCAAATTCTGCCAGGAAAACATCGCTGAGGAAGTCATCGGCAAGGAAATCGGGCGCAAATACACGCCCATCGTGACTTCCGTATTCTTCTCGGTCTTGTTCATGAACATTGCGGGTATTATTCCCGGCTTCAACCTGGCTGGTTCCGCAAAACCGGGCTTCCCGCTGCTGTTAGCGGTGTTTGCCTGGTTTGTTTTCATTTACGCCGGAATTCGAGAGACCGGTGTGGGCCAGTTCTTTAAGTCCTCTCTGTTCCCACCGGGGGTGCCGTGGCCGCTGTATCTCCTGCTGACCCCCATTGAGGCGATTTCCACCTTCATCATTCGCCCGTTTACCCTGTTCGTCCGTTTGTTGGCCAACATGATTGCCGGTCACTTCTTGCTGGCTTTGACTCTGAGCGCCACGAACTATTTCCTCTTTGCGCATCTCTCGGCGCTGTCCCCGATAGGGATTCTGACTTTTGCGGCAGCTTTCGCGTTTACCCTGTTCGAAATCCTGGTGGCTTTCCTGCAGGCGTACATTTTCGCGATTCTGACCGCGGTGTATGTGAACCTCTCCGTACACGCACATTAGAAAAACAATAGGCTTCTCGCGCCAACCGGCGTGAGAATAACAACAAATAAGGAAAGAAAACATGACTGGAAGTGCACTTGTTCTCGCAACCATCGGCTATGGTCTGGCCGCTATTGGACCTGGCATTGGCTTGGGCATTCTGATTGGTCACACTCAGGACGCTATTGCCCGCCAGCCGGAACTGTCCGGAAAGCTCACCACTAACATGTTCATCGGTATCGCCTTCGTCGAAGCCTTGGCTTTGATTGGTTTGGTAACGGGCTTCCTGTTCCGGTAAGGAGCACGTATGTTAGGCACTTTAGTATCACTAGTAGCTAAGGCGGGCGATACCCCGAACCCTATGCTGCCGGAGACTTACGACATCGTTTGGTCGGCGGTTATCTTCGTGGTCATCTTGGTGGTGGTTGTGAAGGTCGCTCTGCCGAAGTACAACGGACTGGTGCAGGAACGCGCTGACAAACTCCAAGAGGGTTTGGACGCTACAGCAAAGGCGCAGGCTGACTCGGCAGCCGCGACGCAGCGGATTGAATCCGAACTGCGTGACGCGAAGGAAGAAGCCGCGCAAATCCGCAACAAAGCCAACGCCCAAGCGGAGGACATCGTCTCCCGCGCCACCGAACGCGCTGATCAAGAAGCTAAGCGCATTATCGAGCAAGCTCAGCGCCAGATTGCTGCTGAGCGGGCCGCGGCCGAAGCCTCCCTGCGTCAGGACGTGGGCGATTTGGCTACCCAGCTCGCGGAAAAGATTGTGGGCGAACAGCTGAAGGATGAAGCCCTGAGCTCGCGCGTCGTGGATCGGTTCCTCGACGAACTCGAAGCTCAGCCGGTGGCTTAAAGATAGAGAAGGTAAGGGAAGTCAATGAGAGCCTCGTCGGTAAGGACCTTGGCCGCTATGGTCATGGCCGTCGATAAGACCCTGGGGAAAGCCACGATGAAGACTGGCCCCGCGGTCGCCGAGGAATACTTTGCCCTGTCTGAACTGCTGGAAAACAACATCCGTCTGGCTCGCAACTTGTCTGACCCGGCGCGTACCGCCCCTGACAAGCAAGAACTGGTCCGCACCATCTTGGGCTCTCAGCTTTCTGAGCCGGCCCTGGCAGGAGTATTGGAACTCGCCGCCGGCCGTTGGTCCAGCGAGCTTGACCTGCAGGAAGCCTGCCGGTTGCTGGCAAATCACGTGTTGCTGAAAACCGCCCAGGATAATGGCCAGCTGGAGGATGTCGAGCGTGACATCTTTGCCATGAGCCAGGTTGTCGCCAAGAACCGCGATTTGCGCAACTTCCTGACTGACAATCATCGTGCTCCCCTGGATCAGCGTCTGGAGACGTTCAACTCTCTGGTCGGTTCCGGGGTCAAGCCCCTGGCGTTGCGCCTGGTGAATGCCGTGATTGCCAAAGCGGCGCCCGGTCGCCTCGCGTCAGACCTGCGGGCTTTGCTGGATTCGGCCGCGCGGATGCGCCAGCGGGGGATGGCGACGGTTTACACCGCCACGCCGCTGAGTGAAACCCAGCAGTCCCGGCTCATTCAGTTGCTGTCCGCTCGTAGCGGCGAACAGGTTGAGGTCAACGTAGTCATTGACCCGAACCTGGTGGGCGGCATAAAGATTGTGCAGGGCGACACAGTGATGGATGGCGCGGTGAAGTCCCGCGCCGAGCAGTTCCGGCGCAAGCTGGCAAGCTAATACGAAACGAAAATATGACCGATAGGGCTAGGCCCTATGGAACGACAACAGAAGGAATGCTGATGGCTGAGCTATCAATAAGTCCCCAGGACATTAAGAGCGCCCTGGACAAGTTTGTGGATGCGTACGAACCATCCGCCGCGACTGCGGAGGAAATCGGCTACGTGACCGAAACTGCTGACGGCATTGCCCACATCGAGGGCTTGCCCGGCACTATGGCCAACGAGCTGCTGCGCTTCCAAGACGGTACCCTGGGTCTGGCAATGAACCTTGACGAGCGTGAGATTGGCGCTATCGTCTTGGGTGATTTCACGGGGATTGAGGAAGGTCAAGAGGTCTACCGCACGGGTGACGTGCTCTCCGTGCCGGTGGGTGATGGTTACCTGGGCCGCGTGGTTGACCCGTTGGGCAACCCGATTGACGGCCTGGGCGAAATCAAGGACTTGGGCGAGCGTCGTGCTCTGGAATTGCAGGCACCCGGCGTGATGATGCGCCGTTCCGTGTTCGAGCCGCTCCAGACCGGGCTGAAAGCCATCGACTCGATGATTCCGATTGGTCGCGGCCAGCGTGAGTTGATTATTGGTGACCGTCAGACCGGCAAGACCGCTATCGCCATTGACACGATTTTGAACCAGCGCGACAACTGGAAGTCCGGTGACCCCAACAAGCAGGTGCGCTGCATCTACGTGGCGGTCGGACAAAAGGGCTCCACGATTGCCTCGGTAAAGGGCGCGTTGGAAGACGCCGGTGCGATGGAGTTCACCACCATCGTGGCCTCCCCGGCTTCGGATGCGGCCGGGTTCAAGTACCTGGCTCCCTACACCGGTTCGGCCATCGGTCAGCACTGGATGTACCAGGGCAAGCACGTGTTGATTGTGTTTGATGACCTGTCCAAGCAGGCCGAAGCCTACCGCGCGGTGTCGCTGTTGCTGCGCCGTCCGCCGGGGCGTGAAGCCTACCCTGGTGACGTGTTCTACCTGCACTCTCGCTTGCTGGAACGCTGCGCGAAGCTGTCCGATGATTTGGGCGGTGGCTCGATGACCGGTTTGCCGATTATCGAAACGAAGGCAAATGACGTGTCGGCCTACATTCCGACCAACGTTATCTCCATCACGGACGGCCAAATCTTCCTGCAGTCCGACCTGTTCAACGCGAACCAGCGTCCGGCCGTGGACGTGGGCATTTCGGTGTCCCGTGTGGGTGGCGACGCTCAGATTAAGGCCATGAAGAAAGTTGCCGGTACGTTGAAGCTGACCTTGGCGCAGTACCGTTCGATGGCGGCTTTCGCCATGCTGGCTTCCGACCTGGACGCCACGACCCGCAAGCAGCTGACTCGCGGCGAGAGACTGATGGAACTGCTCAAGCAACCCCAGTACACGCCTTATCCCGTTGAGGAACAGGTGTGCTCCATCTGGGCTGGCACCAACGGTTACCTGGACGACATCCCGACCGACAAGGTACTGCAGTTTGAAAAGGACTGGTTGGATTACCTGCGTAACGAGGGCAGCATCCTGAACGAAATCAAGGAAAAGGGCGCTTGGCCCGATGAACTGGTGGCGCGTTTGGAAACTGCCGTCAAGGATTTCCGCAAGTCTTACGACTTGGTTCCCCAGGCTGACTTGAATGCCATTGAGGGCGATGCCGAGGCGGAGCAGTCCGAGGAACAAATCGTTAAGAAGCGCTGAGGCGCCTGGGCCAGCGCTGCTGGTCAGCAACGAAAGTAACCGAACAGAACGTAAGGGAAGGGCAAAGTGTCAGGTTCGCAAAGGGCTCTCAAGCAGAGAATCAGGTCCACTGAGACTCTGCAAAAGATTTTCCGTGCCATGGAGATGATTGCGGCCTCCCGCGTGGGCAAGGCTCGCGCCGGGGCGGAATCCATCACCACTTATGACTCGGCCATAGCGGCGGCAGTCGCGGCCGTGTCCGCCCACGCCAAACTCGATCATCCGCTGATTACGGAACGCACCGACACGAACCGCGTGGCGGTTTTGGCGGTCACCTCTGACCGCGGCATGGCCGGTGCTTATTCTGCGTCAATCCTGCGTGAAACCGAGCGTCTGCTGGAACGTTTGCGTGACGAAGGCAAAGACCCGGTGGTCTATGTCTCGGGTCGCCGCGGCTTGTCCTACTTCAACTTCCGCGGTACGGAAGTGCGCCGGGCATGGACCGGGGATTCGGATAAGCCCAGCGAGGAACGCACCATGGAAATCGCCAAGAGTCTCTTGGCCGCGTTCCTCAAGTCGCCGGAAGAGGGCGGGGTGTGCGAACTGTACATGGTTTACACCAAGTTCCGTTCGATGGTGTCCCAAGTGCCCCAGGTGCGCAAGATGCTGCCGATTAAGGTCATCGACCCCGACGAACCGGTCCAGATTGACGGGATGGGTTTGGGTGAAGCGGACGACAAGTCCGTCATGCCGCTGTATGACTTTGAACCCAGCGCTGAGGAAGTGCTCGAGACCGTCATGCCGCTGTATGTCGAGTCGCGGATTCGCACCGCCCTGCTGCACGCGGCTGCCGCCGAGCTGGCCAGCCGTCAAAACGCCATGCACGCCGCGACCGATAACGCGTCCAACTTGATTAACACCTTGACTTTGGACATGAACAAGGCTCGTCAGGCCGACATCACCACCGAGATTACGGAAATCGTGTCCGGCGCTGACGCGCTCCAAGATTCTAAGAAATAACCGATTACCAAACGCCGATTAGAGGAAACGAAAATGAGTGAGAAAACCCCAGGAACCGGTCGTATCTCCCGGGTTATTGGCCCGGTCGTGGACGTGGAGTTCCCCCCGGATCAACTGCCTGAGATGTACAACGCTTTGACCGTGGAATACACGGGCATGGGCAGCACCGAAGCCGGCCAGACCCAGACCATGACGATGGAGGTGGCTCAGCACTTGGGCGACAACATTGTCCGGTCCATCGCCCTGAAGCCTACTGACGGTTTGGTGCGCGGAGCCAAGGTGGTCGATACCGGCTCCCCGATTTCGGTACCGGTGGGCGACATCACCAAGGGTCACGTCTTTAACGTGATTGGCGACTGCCTGAACTTGAAAGAAGGCGAAACCTTGGACGTCAAGGAGCGTTGGTCCATCCACCGCACCCCTCCGGCTTTCGACAAGCTGGAATCCAAGACGCAGATGTTCGAGACCGGCATTAAGGTCATCGACTTACTGACCCCCTACGTACAGGGCGGCAAGATTGGCCTGTTCGGCGGTGCCGGTGTGGGCAAGACCGTGTTGATTCAAGAGATGATTCAGCGTGTGGCTCAGGACCACGGCGGTGTGTCCGTGTTCGCCGGGGTGGGCGAACGTACTCGTGAGGGCAACGACCTGATTCACGAAATGGCTGACGCGGGCGTGTTGGACAAGACCGCGATGGTGTTCGGCCAGATGGATGAGCCGCCGGGGACGCGTCTGCGCGTGGCTCTGTCCGGTTTGACGATGGCGGAATACTTCCGTGACGTGCAAAACCAGGACGTGCTGCTGTTCATCGACAACATCTTCCGTTTCACCCAGGCCGGTTCGGAGGTGTCCACCCTGCTGGGCCGGATGCCATCCGCCGTGGGCTACCAGCCGAACCTGGCTGACGAAATGGGTCAGCTCCAGGAGCGCATTACTTCCGCGGGTGGTCACTCGATTACTTCCCTACAGGCCATCTACGTGCCGGCGGACGACTACACCGACCCGGCTCCGGCCACGACCTTCGCGCACCTGGACGCAACCACGAACCTGTCTCGTGACATCGCGTCCCGCGGCCTGTACCCGGCGGTGGACCCGCTGGCCTCCACCTCGCGTATCCTCGACCCGCGCTATGTCGGCAAGGAACACTACGAGGTCGCGACCCAGGTCAAACAGATTCTGCAAAAGAACAAGGAACTGCAGGACATCATCGCCATCCTCGGCGTGGACGAACTGTCCGAAGAGGACAAGGTCACAGTGGCGCGCGCGCGTCGTATCGAACAGTTCCTGTCCCAAAACACCTACATGGCGGAAAAGTTCACCGGCGTACCCGGCTCGACCGTGCCGATGAGCGAAACCATCGAGGCGTTCAAGCGGATTTGCGAAGGCAAGTACGACCACATTCCCGAACAGGCGTTCTTTAACATTGGCGGTATCGAGGACCTCGAAGCGGCCTGGGCGAAACTGCAAAAGGAAATGTGATAACCCATGGCAGACACGCTGAAAGTTGCGGTGGTAGACCGCTCGCGCACCCTGTATCAGGGAGAAGCGTCCCAGGTCATCATGCCCGCCGCAGACGGTGACCTGGGGGTCCTGCCGGGCCACCAGCCGCTGTTTGTCGTGCTGCGGGCTGGCCAGGTGCGCGTCGACGCGCCGGGCTCGACCGGAAAAGCGGATTCGCATAACTTCCCGGTCGAAGCCGGATTCGCCTCGGTGGATAATAACACCGTGACCGTAGTGCTGGATCGCAGCTTGGCTGCCAGCTCTGCGGATCAGGCTTCCGCATCGGCAAACTAAATTAATCAACTTCCGCGAATCAGTCCGATTGGGATATGATTGCCCATAAGGCTCTGCGGTTTTTCTCCATGGCAACTTGGGGATAGCAGTGGCGGCGTCATTGAGATGCCCGCCACTTTGGGCATTGGCCACAGAGCCGGGCTTCAATGTGGCGGCTCTAGGGAGTGAGGAGGAACATCATGGGTACGGCAACCAGCGTGATGTTTACCAGTCTGCTCCTGGTGCTGTTCCTCGTTTGCGCGCTGGCGATTTACTTCCTGGCGCGCTTGCGGTTTAAGGCCCAAAATGATGGTTCTTTCAACGTGGCGTGGCGGGCCAATACTACCGATCCGTGGCGGGCCGGGGTGTGCCATTATTCCGAGGATTTTCTGAAGTGGTATCGGGTCATTTCCCTGCGTTGGGGCTCGAATCGCCGTTGGGAACGGGCGGATTTTGAGATTTTGGAATCGGCGGTAGACACCGAGCCGGGGTCGGACTATACCCTGGCTATTTTGCATTGCCGCGCGCCGCGTCAGGGTTTTTCTGAGCCGGACGATTTTTGGTTAGCGATGGATGAACACGATTATTCCGGCTTGATCAGCTGGAAAGAATCCTCCCCGCCGCGTACCCAGATGGTTTATTGAGTTTCTTGCCTCGCGCGGTTCGGCTAGGCTAACAGTATGCGCCTGGTCATAGCGGATTGTGAAGTCAATTATTCGGGACGTTTGGACGCGCATTTGGCCGCGGCGAAACGCCTGTTGATGGTGAAAGCCGATGGTTCAGTGCTGATTCACAGCGACGGCGGTTCCTACAAGCCCCTGAACTGGATGAGCCCGCCCTGCCAGCTGCACATTGAACTGGAAGATTCCGACTCCCCGCAAGGCCCGCAAACGTGGCGGGTACAGGCCAAATCCGGGGACGCCCTGCTGATTAACATCACTGCGGTCTATGAAGATGTCGTGTGTGATTTGGGGGTCGATCCGGGACTGGAAAAGGACGGGGTGGAGGCGCATCTGCAAAAGCTGCTGGCGGAACAGGTCGCACTGCGGCTGGGGGAGGGCTGGACTTTGGTGCGCCGGGAATGGCCCACTCCCATTGGTCCAGTTGATCTGCTGGTTCGTGATGCACAAGGGCGTCCGGTGGCGGTGGAGGTGAAACGTCGCGGCGAAATTGACGGGGTTGAGCAGTTGACTCGCTACCTGGATTTGCTGGGTCGGCAAGCCGACCTGGAGGGTATTACCGGGATTTTCGCCGCCCAAGAGATTAAACCCCAGGCCCGCACGCTGGCCACAGACCGCGGGATTCGCTGCGTCGTGCTGAATTACGATGAAATGCGCGGCTTGGATTTCGATGCCGAAAATCGGCTGTTCTAAACCCCGCCAGACGACCCGGAAAACGCCACGCACCCCGCTTGTGCCACGCATAACCTGTTCGGGCTAGGGGTGTCATGCAATCGGCTCTAATAGCCCCCGGTAGTGCCGGATTCCCAGCAATAGTTGTGCCAGTGGCGGCGAGCCCCCACCCCGGTGTCCACTCCAAAAGGCGCGTTCAGCGGCCAAGCCACGATATGCGGGGTATTTGCTTCGACAGCGTGCCCGCAACCGGGGCAGACGTAAGATTTCTGGCCGGCGCTGCCGGTCAGACGTTGGACGTGATATTCCTGCCCGCCGCGCGTCACGACCCGCGGGACACTGGCGAGGCGCTGCATATCCAAGGGGCGATAGGGTTGACCGCGCCGTTTGGACTTTCGCTGACTGGGCACGGGCTAATCCGAATAATTCTTTGGTACGGATGCCACCAGGGTGCCGTAGCGATACACCGAAAGCGGATAAAGATTCTCATCTGTGACCAGCAAATCCGCGCGTTTGCCCGTTGCAATTTCGCCGATGTTGGTCTGGCCCAAAATGCGGGCGCCCTGTACCGAGGCGCAGTACACCGCGTCGGTCAGCGGGATTCCCGCGCCTTTCCAGGCGCGGCGCACGATGTCTACCAGGTGCAAGTTTGGATCTTCCGGGTCGGAGTTCGGTTCGCTCAAGGGCATGCCCGTGGCGGCGGTCGCGTTGCTGACAAACACTACTGAATCGCGTCCGACCAGCTCAAACACGTTGCGCACGGCACTGAGGTCCACGTGCTCGCCGTCCGCAATCAGCTCCAGAATACAGCCGCCTCCGGCCGCGTCCGCCAGCAGCTCCAACATCGGGCCGGGGTGGCGATGGTGGAAGGGCTGCATCCCGTTAAAGAAGTGGGTCACCACGTAGCGGGGGCAACGCAGCTTTTCCGAGGGGGTCAGCCCCAGCTTTTCCCGCGTCCAGGCCGCGGCTCCGCGCATAAACTCGGCGGAGGCGACCGTGTGTCCAAAGGCGGGAACCGCCCCGTTTTCAATCAAAACTTCCGCCACGGAACCGGAACCGATAGCGCGTTTGCCTTCCGGGGCCAGCGTCATCGATACCGTATGCCCGCGGGTAGTAATCATGAGTTCGCGGGTCAGAGCCGGGTTTGGCGGCTGGACTTGAGCAAAATCTTGGGACCCGAGGACGGCACGAGCCCGTTCCTCGCGTTCCTTGGCGCTGAGCCCTTCGGTCGGGAGGGAATCAGCGGGGGAGTCTCCGGGGAGCATCCCGGTCACACCCAACCGTCCCGACGCCAGGAACGGCCCTTCAAAGTGAATCCCGTCCAGTTCGCCTGCGTCACACAAATCTGCCATCATTTGGCCCTGTCGGCGCAGGTCCTCCGGGGAAGCCGTCGAGAGTGAACCGACCAGGGTGGTGGTGCCGTGTACCCGGTGCTCCCACACCGCGGTCATCATGGCTTCTACCGTGTCGGCGGCGGGGAAAGAACTGCCCCCGCCTCCGTGGCAGTGGGTGTCGACCAGGCCCGGCAAAATGTAGCGCCCGTCAGTCGGGGAAGGTGCGGCCACGACCTCGGCACCGTAACCTGCCGCCTGCGCTTGGGGTGCTTCTCCCATCCACACTATGGAGTCCCCGTCAATAATGACAGCTCCATCAACGATTATGGAAGACGGCGTGACGATGCGCCCGCGTACTGCATAAGGTTCACTCATGTTCCGATTATCGCATTTTTGCGCTGTTTCAAAGTAATTTTTTCGCTCCCTAGTCGTGTCGAGCACCTGCCGGGTGGCGACCGGTTCGGGCGGCTGACGCCGTGGACGCGAGGCCGGCAGTGCCGGGTTGGGGGTAAAACTGTTCGGGTTTACCCGGTATTAGAGGAAATCCTTTAAGATAAAACCATGCTGAACATGATTGCCCGCGACATTATCCCCGGACCGATTGGTCCTACGATGGTGCTGCTTCACGCTTTCCCGATGGATCACCGGATGTGGTTGCCGACCGCGGACCGCTTGGGTGGGGTGCCGCTGCTGATGGTGGATGCGCCCGGATTCGGCCAGACTCCGCCGATGATGGACACCCCCTCGCTGGACGCGTTTGCGGATGAAATCGTGGCAAACCTGGGCAAGTTCGGCATCGAACGCATTATTCCGGTAGGTAACTCGCTGGGCGGCTACGTGGCGCTCACCATTTTGGAACGTCACCCGGATGTCGTGGCTGGTCTGGGGCTGATTGGGACCCGGGCGGACGCGGATACGGTCAGCGAAAAAGCCGACCGGTTTGAAAACCTCATCACCATGCTGGCTGGGGACCGCGCGAGCCTACTGACTCCTCAGATTGAATCCCAGTTCACCGCCTCGACCCGCCGGGCGCGCCCGGAAGTCGTGTCCGAGGCCGTGCAATGGTCCGAGGAAGCCTCCAACGAAGGAATTTCCTGGGCACAACGGGCTATGGCGGCCCGCCCGGACCAGATGGCGCTGCTGGAAAGTTTTGGCAAACCCGTCCTGGTCATGCGCGGTGAAGAGGACCCGGTCGTTTCCCCCGAGCGTGCCGCCGCGATGGCTCAGGCCGCCCATACCGAGGTCGTGGAGGTCCACGAAACTTCGCACCTGGTGCCGATTGAAAATCCCGGTGCCGTCTCGCGCCGTCTGATGGCGCTGTACCCCCAGTGCATGTAAATCGCGCGAAACCCCTCTAACCCGCGGCAACGCCCTTGTGAACGCTATCGGTAGCGTAACTCGAAACGCGACCGCAACGCCCTAGTCCGCCCTCATCGCCGTGACGGCATCGGAGGCGCCCAAAACCGAAATCTTTTGGTTCTGGCTGGCTTTGTTCGGCAGGTTGAATAGCACCACGACCGTGTGCGTTTCGGTCAAGGTCGAGGCCGCAGCTGTTTTCCCGGTGTAAGCCTGAGCCAGGGGGGAGAGCTGGAGTTTCCGGGGAGACTTCATGGTCAAGTCGTAGTTCAGAGCGGCCATGACCAGGGCTCCGCCGTCCGTAGTGCCCAGGGCGATACAGCCGTCAGCGCCCGGCCGCGCGGTCATAGTGACTTCCAAACCGCGGTTTTGCTGGGCGAGGGCGGAATAGTCCGTGCGCCGCTGGGCGAAAGTCGCGGCAAAAGAATCAATCGCGGTGTCAAAAACGTCCTTGGCGTTGTTGGGGTCGTTGAGGAAGTCCGCGTAAGTTTTCGCCAAGGCTCCCGGTGAAACCACAAAGTCTTTGGAATCTGCCTGGGGTGTGGGCGAGCCGACTTCGGGCTTGAAAGTTGCGGGGAAGCTGGCTTTGGGGAACAGTTTCGTGTAGCCCCACACCGCGTAGTTGGCGCGCGGCGAGGACTGGACGAAACCGAACACGTAGAGCGGCTGGCCTTCGACCGTGGGGGAAACCGTGTAGGCGTAGCGCGGCCAATCCGTAGCCTGCTGCACGACTGTGACCTGCGGATTCGCCAGGGGAAGTGCCCCCAGGTTGGCGCCGCGAGTCGTGTTCGTCATCAGGTATTCTCCGTTGCGCATCCCCAGGGCCGGGTTCGTAAAACGGCTGGTCAGCTGTTGCCAGTCGCGAGCGCCGTCCCCGGTTTGGGCCACGGTGTTGGCCTCGGTGGTGACTGCCGTGAAGCGTTGCTGGTCAATAGCGGGCGGTTCGTTGCCGCCGTTGGGGGAGGTCACGAGGGTGGGGGTGTAGGCACAAGCGCTCAGGGCCAGGGCGGTCGCTCCGGCCGCAAGGAGGGTCGTCAGCTTATTCGTCATGGGAGGCCTCCGTTTCTGGGTCTGTTGCGTCGTCGCTCTCCGGTTGGTGCCGCCATTTTTTGCCACGTTTAGGCTGGTCAGATGCTTCTTCAGCCATGCGCAAGGAGCGGCGTGTGGGGTGGACTGCCGGAATGACGCCGGTGTCCGTGGGGGCGTCGCCCGCCACCGCGGAAGTGACCTGACTGGCGAGCTGGCGTGCCTGATCCTTTTCCAACGTATCCAAACGCTTGGCGCGCGAACGCCGTTCGGACAGCACCAGCAAAGCCAGGTAAGTCCCGATAGCTCCAGCGGCGATAATCCCCACGATGGTCATGAGGATAGCCGAGATGCTGGAGGGCTCATTTTTCAGTTTCCACTTCAGTTCCAACTGCGGTCCCGCCGCTTTGTCCGGGGGATTGACCACGAAAGCGACCGCGCTCCAGCGGTTATCGCTCAGCTGCCAGTTCAGAGAGGCGTGACCGGTGCCGCGAGCGCTTTGCTTCCAAATGTCTAAGGACGTTAGATCCGCCGCGTCGTTTTGGGCGGGGGACGCCAACTGTTGCAAGCCGCCCGGCAAAGCTTGTTCGCCAGGAGCAGAATTAGTTTTTTTCGCCTCGACGCTGCGGGAGGTGAGCAGATTATCGGCTTTGAAACCGGTCAGTTCCAAGTGGTTGACCGATTTGGCAAAAGCCATCGCATCTGTGGTCAGGGCGATTCCTAAAAAAACTTCCTGTTTTGCTGTCCCGGTAGCGCGAATCGTGACCTTTTCCCCGGTGGATTCCAACAGATTCTCTCCCGTCAGGACGATTGCCGACTTGGTCGGTTCGCTGTGAAACTCCACGTTGGCACTGGGACGCAGGAAAGTCAGGCGAGATATTCCAATAAAGGCCACCAAAAGTGAGACAATCAGCAGGGCAATGCTGAGATAGCGGGTGGTGCGATTCGATGACATGGGTCTCCTTGAGAATTTTGGAACCGGCTACCATTTACTTTAGCGAGATTGGCGGTCCGCAGCGACTTGGCCATGTCATAAAGGTTCGTGTAAATGGTTAATCAGAGATTTTTTCGTTATAGACTTAGGGTATCGTTATACTAAGTTTGGCGGGGCAGGTTAATTTGCCCGTTGGTTGACGTCTTTAGGAGGACTCACAAGTGACCGAAGAGCAGACAGATTTTCCAATCGTGATGCGCGGGTACGACCGCGTTCAGGTTGACCTGCAGATTCAAACTTTAATGACGGCTTTGGCTGAGGCACGCCGTGAGGTAGAAACCCTTGACGCGCGTAACGCCACCCTGGCAGGGGATTTGGGCGAAGCTCAGCGCCGTCTAAAGGAAAGCGACAAGTCGAGTTATACCGGTCTGGGTGAACGCATCGAACAGTTGCTGCGTTCCGCTGAGGAACAGTCCACCACCGTTATTAATAAGGCGAACGCTGACGCGGAATCCTTACTGGAAAAGACCCGTTCTAACACGCAGCGCCTGACTCAGCGCGCCGAAGCCGAAGCGGCTTCCATGCTGGCTGAGGCTCGCCGCGAAGCTGAGGAACGCACCACCCAGGCGGAAACCGAAGCGGAAACCGTGCTCACTAACGCGCAGCACCGCGCTGATGAACTGGTAGCCGCGGCGGAACGTGAAGCGGCCTCGCTGCGCGCCGAAGTGAACACTCAGGTCAACGACCTGCGCGCCACTGCTGACCGCGAAACCGAACTGCAGCGCGCCCAAGCCGAAAAGGATTACGTAGAAGCCCGGGTTAAGGCTGAACAGGAAACCACGGCTCTGCGCAACGAAGCGGCGACCGAGATTCAGGAACTGCGCGAAACCGCGACTGCCGAAGCCACCCAGGTGCGCGAACAGGCTCAGCAAATGGCTGAGAAGCTGCTGGCGGAAACCCGCGCCGAAGCCGACAAGATTATCTCTAACGCTCGCGCCGAAGCCGAGCGTCTGCGTGCCGAGTCCGAACAGGCTCGCCAAGACACCGAAACTGAGATTGCTTCCGCGCGCGCGGCCGCTCGTGAAGCCGACGCACAGGCTCACGAACAGGCTCGGGCCGAAACCTCCGCGATGGTTGCCACCGCGAAGGCTCAGGTCGCTGACGCTGAGAAGCACCTCGGCGAGACCTTGCAGCGTGCCGAGCGCCTGCTGACCGATACCGATGCCGTGGTGCGTCGCCGTCAAGAGGATGCCCGCCGTACTGCTGAGGCCACCATCTCGGCTGCGGAAGTCGAAGCGCAGCAGCTGCGCGAAGCGGCTCGTGCCGAAGCTCAAGCCGAACGTGCCGCCGCCCAGCGCACGGTCGAAAAGCTGGAACGTCAGCGCGAATCCGTGGCGGCCTACCTCGACGAAATGCGTGGCCTGCTGGGGTCGCGTGCCGCCGATGCCATCTCTGGCCTGCAGGCTTTGGAAGAGGACGAAGAAACCCGCGAACCGGTAGAGTTGCCGGCCGATGTGGATGCTTACGCCCTGCCGGAAGAAGCCAGCGAATAAACGTTATTCATGACACCCCCAAGTTTTGGCGGTCCTGCGGGGCCGCCAAAACTACATTTTGCGCACATTTTTACCTAAATGCCACGACCACCACGTAGGATGGTACTGTGAAAGCAATACGAAGATTTACTGTTCGCTCCGTCCTTCCCGAAAATTTGAAGCCAATTGGTACTTTGGCTCAAAATCTGCGCTGGTCCTGGCACCGGCCCTCCCGCGATTTCTTCGCGTCCTTAGATCCGCAAGTCTGGGAGGAAGTCGGCCACGACCCGGCGGCTTTCCTCGGTTCGGTCTCTGTGCAAAAACTGGACGAACTTTCGGCAAACCCGGATATTGTGAACCAGGCTGCGGCTTTGGAACGCGACCTGGGCGATTACCTGGAAAAGCCGCAATGGTTCCAGTCCCAGTTCAACAATGCCGACAAGCCCAGCGCGATTGGGTATTTCTCGGCTGAATTCGGCGTGACGGCCGTTTTGCCGCAGTACTCCGGCGGCCTGGGGATTTTGGCTGGCGACCACCTGAAGTCCGCCTCTGACCTGGGCGTTCCTATTATCGGCGTGGGCCTGCTCTACCAGGCTGGCTACTTCCGTCAATCCCTGACCCGCGAAGGCTGGCAGCGCGAATCCTACCCGGTCATCGACCCGGATAACATGCCGCTGACTCTGTTGCGCGAAGATGACGGCACCCCCGCGCTGGTGGAAGTGCCTTTGCCCGACCACCGCACCCTGTATGCCCAAGTATGGGTCGCAAAAGTCGGCCGCATCGCCCTGCTGATGA
>NZ_CFKZQR010000032.1:0-25751 GCF_985070215.1 Mobiluncus sp.
CAGGAGGAGGAGCGTCAGCGGACTGCGACGGAATACCGGCGTGAATTTTTGAAGGGATTTTTGTCGCAGTTGGATTATGGAAAACTCCCGAATGAATTATTTTTCCTGGCCGCAAACGCAATTCTGCGTGCACCGGTCGGCCTTAATACCGGATTGGTCGAGGAGTTTGGCGCAAAAATTGGAATGCGTGATGTGCCGTTGGAACGGAATGAATGCTTCGAATATTTGCTTGGATTCGCGAAAAAGAGCTTTAAAGAATCTGTGCGCGTTTTCGCGCTGGTAGTTTTTGTCGTTCTCGAAGGATATACGGACGCTTGGTATCCCGGAATTGAGTTGGTTCGATTCTATTTTGAGGCGCTCGAGAAATGGGGTTATGTCTTGACTCCCATCGAGTGCGGTCTGATTGGGCGCCTCACGAATGAAGATGTTGAGGAGGACGCGAAGTGAGCTACGTAATGCGGTTAAAACTGGAGCGCGGGGTGATTCTCACGGAGAACAGAACCGTGTCCGTGTACGCCCGTAACCGGGTGCGTCGCGAGTTGAGGGTGCGCGCCAAATTGATGGCGCACGGTGAGCATTTCCCGAAAAATTTGCAGCTGGCGAAAATCTCTATGACTTTTATGTGGCATGACCCGCGGCGGCGCCGTGATGTGGCCAATTGGATGCCGACAGCAAAACCTATTGTCGATGGACTCATTGATTACGGTCTTTTGCCTGATGATTCCAATCGCTATCTGATGGGCCCATTTCTGCATTCGAGTGACGCGGAGACCCCGCCGCCTGGCGTGACCTGGGTGGACGTGGAGGTTATCGACTGGAATACCCCAGATGCGGGTCCTGGCGTAAGGAGTGTCGCATGAATATTTGCACATGGGAAGATTTGTTTAACGCTGATTCGGCGCTCTTTGACTATCTGACTGAAGAGCTGCATAGGGTTATTACCGGCGCAATTGTGAATGGGACGCCAGGAGCAGTGACACATAAAGTACAGGTCAAGCCAACCAAGATTCCGAACGTTGTGAAGCTGCAGATGCAGATTTCGGTGCAGACCCCTCCGCGTAGGTATGAAACTGACCCCAGACGGTATATCGGGCGTTCTCTGATTCCAGCATTGCCAGAGGACGATGACGTGCAGGATACGGAAACTGGCGGGTCAGCCGGCGAGATTGCAATGTTTGATTCTAAAACCGGCGAAATCTTAGAGGCCGGGTAACCACAAACTTGGGGCGGCTTGCCGCCTCGGGCGTGCATGGGGGCGTCAGCTGCCTATGTGCGATAACTGAATATCCCCCGGCCGGTGTCTATGCCATCGTGTGTAAAAATTTCATCGCCGGTCGGGGGAACCCAACAACTGAATACCAAACTCAATGAATTAACGGGAGGTACAGGATTGTCTTGGGTGAAAGCGAGTGACAAGGCAGGCTCATTCCCTCACATAATGCAAGTCATCGGACTTCCAGACGTGGACGACCGAACCAGGCTTGAGCTTATGGGGTTCGTGTTCCTGATGTTTCTCGAATCAGCCAAATTCGACATGGACTATCACCTCCCACTTGGTACCGCTTACCGGTGCGCAGACTCTCTAGAGCAAGCGAAAAGACTCTTGGGGTACTGCAGGACACTTGGCATCTGTAGAGATGTGACAGAAGGTAAAGTACCGACTATTGCGCTCATTGAAGACCCTGACTTCCTGAACCTGCAATCCAGGGAGGACAAGGAACGGCGCAACCGGCAGCGGAATGATACGCGTGATCCGCGCCTGGAAGTGCCGGTAAGGCAACGGGACGGGGATAACTGTCGTTGGTGTAACGTCAGAGTCCATTGGAAAGGACCGAAAACACCACGAGACGGGACGCTTGACCATTTACGGCCAGGACAGCCCGGAACAGTTGAAACGCTCGTGGTCTCATGTCGGAGTTGTAATTCAGCCAGAAAAGACAACCCACAATGGGACGAAACCTACGAGCTATATCCCGAACCGAAAATGCCACGGTACGGGAGCGCCACTGCGAAGTTCCTGTCGGATAACAACATTCCGACAGTACCGAACATTGGTCCCGACCGACAACCCAATACGAACCGGAGTCGTTCTGGAGACGCACCTGACGATGAGTCTGTTGAATCGACTCCCTCACGTATACGGAAACACGTTACATCCAGTAGCGCTGCACCCTCCTTATCAAGTGAGGTCACTGATACTGATACTTCGATTGTGACCCCGACTCTTGACGACAGTCGGGAGCGTCTGCGAAGTGCCGGGCAACCGGACGGGTCTACACGTCGTAGCCCTGGACGACCTGGTGAGTATCAGGCAGGACAATCTCCGGTTCGTAGGTCTGACCCCGGCGTCGCGAAGAAATCGACGCACACCGGGGCTTTAGGCGTGCCTGAACCACGACAGAGCGAGTCTCAGAGTATGTCACCTCGACAAGTATCTACTTGCCGGGACGGGACTGGACGGGACTCTATTGGACGGGACTCTTCGGGACTGCCCGGTACTGGTCTGGATGGGACTGATCGGCTGGGGGCTGGGTCTGCTCTGCCCGGTACTGGTCTGCGTCGGGTCGGGTCGGGTGACGGCTCTGTGGGTAGTTCGTCGGGTGAAGCTGTGTCGAGGCGTAAGCGGGGAAGGAGGCATCGTGGCTGAGGAGTCTGCTGTGGCAGGTTCTGTGTCGGTGTACTGCTTGATGGGTTGTCGGGGTTCTGGGTTTATGAATCCGGGTAGTTCTGATGCGCCGCGTCTGGCTGAGATCGGTCTGCTGTGCCGTGCGTG
Source organism: Mobiluncus sp. (assembly GCF_985070215.1). Taxonomy (NCBI): domain Bacteria; kingdom Bacillati; phylum Actinomycetota; class Actinomycetes; order Actinomycetales; family Actinomycetaceae; genus Mobiluncus; species Mobiluncus sp. The sequence continues at coordinate 2,774 of NZ_CFKZQR010000032.1, forward strand.
TTTCAATCGGCTACATCGTGACGTGGTGGAGTTGCCGGGGCTGGTGGAGCATCTGCTCAGCGTTGGTGATTCGGGTCAGCCTCGGGAATCCGGTACGGGTAGCGGTGGCGGTGTGCCTGGGTCAAAAGTTTTGTATTCGCAAACGCTTATGATGGTTGATGAGCTGAGCGCATTGCTGGCTAGGCTGGGCTTGATGATTGGAACGCTGCGTGGTGTGGAGGTTCCTGGTGTGGCTGGTTGGTGGCGTGGGCACAATGGTGAGCCTTTGGGTGTGAGGTCTGTGGATTCTTTGTGTGAGCTGTCGGCTTGGGTGGATTCGCAGCTGGATTGGTTCGCGGGTCGCGCTGAGGTGGGTCCTTTCCGTCGTGACTTGAGTCGGGTCTTGGCTACGGCTCGGGCGCGTTGGCCGCAGCGTGAGCGGCAGCGGCATTTGCCGCAGGTGAAGTGTGAGCGCTGTGGGCAGACCTCGCTTTGGTATTACCCGCCTTCTGGTCGGGGGCTTCCCCAAGAAATCGTGTGTGAGAACCTGGCTTGCGGCTTACAGCTTTCAGATTCGAAATGGTCGGCGCGGGTTTCCGCGATTGCGCGGGCTGCCGGGTTTGGTGGGGAGATTGATTGATGCGTGACGATACGGGGTTAATGTGGCTGCCGTTGATTGTGGCGGCGCGGTCCTATGGGATTCCTGCTAACCGTCTGCGAGTGCGGGTGCATCGAGGGCGGGTACGCTCTCGACTGGTACACGGAGAGCGTTGGGTTTGCGTGAACGACGTGCGAGAGCTTGAGGCGCGTGGCCGTCCCCGCAGGGAGGACTACCATGACAGTTGAGTACACACACTTTACGAGTGTCCGCGACACGCCTAGCGAACTGGGACTATGCTCGTATCACGGCGATAAATGTAATACTGCTGCCAGTGGGATTACTATCCCTGATGCCCGATTGGCTGTGTGCCGTCGGGCTTTTTCATTGGGGGTTTCCTGATGCCCTCGAAATATAATGACAGGTCTTACCGCCGTCAGCGCGCCAGACTCCGAGCCGAGGTCGCACGCCGCGGGCTGGTCTGCTGGATATGTCTACGCCCAATAGATGTGAGCCTGCCAGCCAATGACCCAATGAGCTTCACCGCCGACCACGTCCAGGCACTAGCGGCCGGCGGTAGCCTACACGGCAAGCTAATGCCAGCACATCGCGGCTGTAATTCACGCCGAGGCAAAGGCGAATACTACGTACACCATGAACTGCCTCATCGCCCCAAGACTTCCCGCCAATGGTAATCTTCACCGTTGACGGGGGGAAAGGGTGGCTGCCATGCCACCGCCTTTCTAATGGGTGAGGAAAACCGGTGGGGGTGGGGTAGCCCCTCCCCCACCGGAATCGCGCCCCACCCCGCATAGTCGCTTTTCTCTCCCCGCGCTGGGGGAAAAGCGGGTGACATCGCCGGTCTGCGGGTGTCTCGGGGTCGTAGACGCGAGTTGCGGCCTGGCAGGCTGTTTTTGAGGTTTTCCTGGTTACGATTCGTCAGGTTCAAACCCCTAATAATAAAGTAACAATCGTTGATATTGCAACGATATAGGCGTATAATTGGGGTATGAAAAAGGTATGCGCCAGATGCTTTAAACCGGTGGAATCCACCGGCCGCGGAAGACCGCAAAAGTATTGCTCAGCAGCGTGTAAGCAGGCAGCGTATCGAGCCCGTAACGGCTTGGGCGTGTTCCCGCCAGAGATGCGTTTTCGTAACCAATGGACGCGCCGTGTCGGGAAACGTCCTATTCAAGTTGATGGCACGCCTGCGTCTTCAACCAATCCTGCCACGTGGGCAAGCTTTGATACTGTCAGCGCTTCTAGGACAGGTGACGGGCTAGGAATCATGCTCGGGAACGGACTTGGCTGTATCGACCTTGATCATTGCTTACAAGCCGGGGAACTAACTGATTGGGCGGCCGCGGTGTTGGTGGGCTGCGAGAATAAGGTTTTCGTTGAGGTTAGTTTGTCTGGTTGTGGCTTGCATATTTTTCACTTGTGCCCGGAGGGTCGGGGTCATCGTGAAGCACGGCCTGATGGAGGTGCTGTTGAGATGTATTCTCGGGCACGGTTTATCGCTTGTACTGGCCAGGAATGGGGGGGTCGGTGATGGCACGGAAGTTGAAGCCGCACGGTACTCCTGCCGCGTATCGGCGCCATTTGCGGCACGGTGAGAAGCCGTGTGAGGCGTGTCGTTTGGCGGTTGCCGAGTATAAACGGAATCTGCGACAGACGCATAAGCGTTTAGATGCTTTGCCGGTGGCGTTGGCGGTGGCTGAGGCTGCGCCGGTGCCTGAAGAGATTGATGCGGTGGCTGATGCGCGTGAGAACTTGCGGGTGATAACGGCAGCTATGGCGGCTGCTCCCCCGCAGGCGTTGGCGGGGTTGTCTAAGCGGCGTCAAGAATTGGTTGAGTTTATTTCGTCTGCTTCTGGAGCGGATCAGAGGGAGGAGAGCTTGAGTGAGCAGCTTGCAGTCCTCCGAAGTCGGCGTGCAGATGCCGAGGATAGAGCGAGTGCCTGAGTGTGTTCGTTCTTTGGGTGATGATGCGATTGATATTGCTGAGCTTGCTGGTTTGGTTCTTGACCCGTGGCAGAAGTATGCGTTGCGTAAAGCTTTGGGTGTGGACGCTGCGGGGAAATGGGCGGCTTACGAAGTTGTGATAGTTACCCAGAGACAGAACGGTAAGGGGTCGATTTTGGAGGCGATGCAGTTAGCATCGCTCTTTTTGTGGGATGACCGGACTTTGATTCATTCCGCGCAAGAGTTTTCGACTGCTGAGGAGTCGTTCCTTCGGATTCGCAACCTTATCGAGGGGTCCAACATCCTGTCGAGTAAGGTGCGAAGAATATATACCGCAAATGGTAAGGAAGCGATTGAGCTAAAGAACGGGAACCGGTTGAAGTTCAAAGCTCGGTCCAATAAGTCGGCGCGCGGTTTCACCGCGGACCGGATTATTTTCGATGAAGCGTTGTTTTTGCCGTCAAGTTTCATGGCTGCTGTACTTCCCGCGATGGGTGCCCGCTCGGAAGAGGGCAATCCACAAATCTGGTATACATCTTCAACGGGTCTGGCTTCGTCTACGGTTCTGGAGACGCTGCGCAACCGGGGGATTACTGGTGAGAACGCTGACAGTTTGTGCTATCTGGAGTGGTCGGCGAAGTCTTGGGACGATATGAGTATCGAGGAGCGTCAGGCTTGGGGTGATGACCGTGACGTGTGGCGGGCTGATCCTGAAGTATGGAGAGCAGCTAATCCAAGCTACGGGGTACGTATTGCTCCGAGCTATTTCCGCCACGAACTCGACTCCCCGATGACTGATGCCGAGTTTGAGCGCGAACATTTGGGGGTTTGGGAAAAGATTGGTGGCGATTCACTCATTCCGATGGACCTTTGGCAAAAGGCTGCTGATGAGACTTCGAAACCTGGCGAACATATGGTGTTCGCTCTTGATGTCCCGCCTTCCCGCGAAGCCGCCTATATCGCTGTCGCGTCCATCTCTGAAAGCGGTAAGTATCATGTCGAGCTGGTGGACACCGCGGAAGGCTTGGCGTGGATTGTGCCCAGGCTGAAAGAACTGGAGGAAAAGTACAGCCCGGAGATGATTGTGGTCGATGCCGCCTCAGCGGCAGGTTCGGTACTGCCGGAGCTGAAGGCGAACCGGATCCGGACTACGCAGCTATCCGGGCGAGACTATGCGAAAGCGTGCGGCCAGTTTTATGACGCGGTTCGTCAAGGAACTTTAGCGCACCTGGACGACCGACTCTTGAATGAGGCAGTTGAAGCGGGACGGATTCATCCGATTGGGGACTCACTTTGGAAGTGGGCTCGGAAGAACGTGGCCACGAACATTTCCCCGCTAGTGGCTGCATCGTTGGCTTTATGGGGGCTGCAATATATGGAAGCGAAACGTCTAGCAAGGGCTAACCGGAAGAGGGTGAGATTGTGAACTTCAACCAGTATGTGGACATCCCTAGCAACCTTTTCACGGAAGACGAACTGGAACTGAAAAAGCAATGTCTCGAGCAAATCACCAGCCACGCTCAAATCAACAAGCAGCGTTCGGACGCTTACGACGCTAAACAGTTCATTCAACATTTCGACATTTCTGTACCGCCGCAAATGAAACAGGTGTCGACCGTGCTAGGTTGGCCAGCTAAAGCTGTCGACCTGTTCGAGGGGCTGCTGGAGCTGGACGGGTTCGTAGTGCCTGGCCATGAACCGGCAGACTATGGGCTAGACACGATTGAAGCCGAGAATCGTCTGAGTATCGAACTGCCGCAGGTTCATACCACCGCGCTGAAGTACGGGTGTGCTTTCCTCGCGGTGATGGCAGGGGTGGAAGGGGAACCGGCCGCGGTTATCCGTGGCCTGTCCCCTACTAACTCGACCCTTTTGTGGGATAGGAATCGGCGGCGGGCTCGTGCCGCGTTCACGATGAACTATGACGAAGTGACTGAAGACGCATCATTCGCTCTGTTCCTGGATACGCATACGGTGTTCGGATTCCGCACCGGCGGGTCTTGGGACGTGGAACGACTGGTACATTCCTTGGGGGAAGTCCCAGTGACGCTGGTACCGTTTAAGCCTTCTTTGGAAGATCCGTTTGGCCGGTCGCGTATCTCGAAAGCGGTTCTGTCGATTACTGCCAGGGCAGTACGCACCTTGCTGCGCATGGAGGTAGGGGCAGAGTTCTATTCCGCTCCGCAGCGTGCCATTTTGGGGCTTGGCAAGGAGGACTTCGAGGACGAGACCGGCAAGGCTCCTTCCTCTTGGGAGTTCGCCCTCAACAAGATGCTTTTACTGCCGTCGAACCTGGAGGGACAACAACCACAGATTCAACAGTTCGCGCAAGCCACCATGCAGCCCCATATCGACATGCTGCGTTCCGACGCAGCCCTGTTTGCTGGCGAGACTAACATTCCGGTAAACGTGTTGGGGATTATTCACGATAATCCGGCTTCTGACGCGGCGATGCACACCGCGTACCTTGCTTTGAATAAGGACGCAGAGCGCGCACAGGCTACCTTTGGGGCTGGTGTGGTGAAAGCCATGCAGCTCGCGTGGCGTATCAACAACAGCGGGCAAATGCTCCCGCCTGAGCTGCATAAACTGCAAGCGAACTATCGGGACCCGGATACTCCCACTCGTGCAGCAATGGCTCAGGCGGTCGTGTCTCAGGTTCAGTCTGGTGTTTTGCCTGCTGTTTCCCCGACCACCTATAAGCTGCTCGGATACGACAACCCGGTTATTGAGTCGTTGATGGCGGAAGCCCGCCGGAACTCCGGCTCTTTCAGTCTGCTTGACCTTGCCGCGAAGCAAGTCCAGGACGAATCGGGTCAGATTACACCAACACGGCTCGTTGAGTCTTGAGGGATAGTTCCAGTTGGCTACTCCTGAACAGATTCGGGCGTATCAGATAGCACAACAGAAAATCGAGGACGCTCTAATGCGCGACCTTGACCGTATCTGGCAAGCTATCCGCGAAACGGACAACAACACAGCATCGCAAATGCTGCAGTCCGTGATACCCCAGCTAATCAACCGGTATGGTCTGATGGCGGCCGCGGTGGCGGCTGACTGGTATGAAGCCCTGACTGGGGCTGAGGCTTTCCTGCCTGATTCATACAACGAGGAGGCTTTCCAAGCCTCAACCCGGTGGGCGTTGGGTCCTCTGTTCCAAAAGGAAGTTTCGGAGGCTGAACGAAAGACAGCGTTGCAGCGTTTGACTGCGGCAGCTGTGCGCCATACCCGTCAACACGCCCGAAACACTATTGATGGTTCGGTGCGTCGCTCAGGCGGTAAAGTTCGGTATGCCAGGCGGGTAACGGGTGCCACTACATGCGATTTTTGCCTGATGCTTGCCAGCCGCGGACCGGTGTATGGAACAGTGGAGGACGCAGGCGGCCCGTCAAACCGGTATCACGAAAACTGTGATTGTGTTCCAGTACCGGTTGTTGGTCGCTGGGTGGTTGATGATTCTGTTCGTGGCGCGCATTGGGAGGGACAGAACCCCGGATACGACTTCGAAAAGCTGTATGACGAGGAATACTTGCCCTATCATCATGCTGGGGATACAGCTGAGGACGTGATAGAGCGCCGCCGCGATGTACGGCGTCAAGCAAAGCAAGCTGAGAAACGCAATACCCGCAAGGCCTCACTTGATGGTACTTTGCAAAGGGAAAAGTGGGACACATACCGGTCTTGGGTTGAGGACCAAGCGAGGTTGAAAGGAATAGTCATTGACGGAGAGGTATTCAAGCTCCCGCCAAAGAACTGGGAAGAGCCACCGGACGATTGGCCGCAAGACCTCCCATTTTTGCGTGCTAAAGAATGGAACCACATCCTCTACGGAGATGAAGAAGCGGGCGGACATAGTTCCGGTTATGGGTGGATACACAACAAGACAGAATTTGACCCGGAAACTACTTCCGAAGTAATCGCTGAAAAACTGAAAGCGTTGCTGCGACGCATAGACTACTCAGGTCTCGAGAAAACGAAACAGTACACGATTAGATACGAAGACGGAAACATTTACAACGTGTACCTCTCAAAGTCACGCGGTACAATAAGAGTGACATCTTTTCACAGGCTCGAGAAAGTGTGGCGTGGTCATGAATGAGAATGAAAAAAGAGTTGCAGCCCTTATAGAGCATCTCTACGCGGAGGGCTACGCTACCACACAGGAGCGCGATGACATGCTGGATGTCCTAAAGTGGGATGGCGTATTCGCGCCTCTCACCGGGGTGACGGCTGTAGTTGCCAATGACAACAAACCCCTCACGCAAGAACTTCTTGATGAGGTCATAGCGCTGAAAGACATCTATGACGAGGAATATTACGAAGAGCTCATGGAATCACAGGGGTTGACCGTATAATTCCACGCGCAAGTACTGACTGAACCGTCTTGGCTATATGCCAGGGCGGTTTTCTTATGCCCGCTTATCCGGGGCATACCTCGACTACCCAACCAGCCCCCTTTAGGAGGGGTGTGTTGTTACACCAGGCGACACGAAGGTTTGGGGTTTTCTGGTGGCCAATAACTACTCCGAAAGGGAGGCCTAACTATGCCCGAAACTAACACCAACGCTGAGCAGCCCCAGGCAGCTGCAGCATCTGCCGATGTTCCGGCCGCGGATTCAGTACCGAAGGAGCCGCGTACTTTCACTCAGGAGGAAGTCAACGCTTTCCTGGCTGAGGACCGTCGGAAGACCGCGAAGAAGTATGAGGGATTCGATGCTTTGAAAGCGAAGCTGGCAGAGTACGAATCCTCTAAGACTGACACCGAGAAGCTCCAGGAGAAGGTGGCTGAGCTCGAGCGGGCGAATCGTGATGCGGTTCGCGCGAAGGTCGCGTCTCAGTATGGGATGCCTATCGAACTGGTTACTGGTGAAACTGAGGAAGAATGTGTGGCCCAGGGCGAAGCGTTCAAGAAAGTTCTCGCTGACGCGAAGCCTGCTGGTCCGTCCTCGAAGGTTTTGGGCAACCCCACTAAGGGGGCACCTGCTTTGAACTCTGACGTGTTGGAAAACGCGCTGAGGGCAAAGCTTGGAATCGCGTAAATTCAGCCTCTACAAGACAAGGAGATGACTATGGCTGAGCAAACTAAAGCAACGATGACTAACGAGTTCGCAGGTTTCCTGCGTCCTGACCAAGCACAACCGATTTTCGATGAGGCCATGAAGACTTCCGTGGTGCAGTCTTTGGCTCGTCAAATCCCGGTTGGGGTTAACGGTGTGGAGATTCCCATCACTACCGGGAAACCGGAAGCGGGGTGGGTCGCTGAAGCCGGATTGAAGCCCTCGACCTCTACCGCTATCGGGATTAAGACCATGAAACCGCACAAGCTGGCTGCGAAAACTGTGGTCTCGGCTGAGGTAGTCCGTGCTAACCCTGGCGGCTACGTGGACATTTACAAGAAACAGATTGGTGAAGCGTTCGCGTTAGCTTTCGACAAGGCAGCGCTTTACGGCGGTGGCCCATTCGATACGCATGTGGCGCAAACCCAAAAGTCTGTCACTTTGGGCACTTCCGCTAATGGCATGTACGGCGACTTGGTTACTGGTCTGGACCTGCTGTTGAAAGATAAGAAGAAACTCAACGGTTTCGTGTTCGATACGACCTCCGAGACGCTGTTCTTGAACCAGGTCGACGCTAACAAGCGCCCCATTTTCGAGTTGAACAATGTCACCGAGGCCCCAGTTCCGGTGACTGTCGGTCGCCTCATCGGGCGTTCTGCCCGCCTGGCGGACAACGTCGCAGATGCTACGTCTAAAACTGTCGGTTTCGGCGGGGACTGGTCGAAATGTGCCTGGGGTGTGACTTCCGGGATTAACTTCCGACTGTCTACCGAAGCGGCAGTGACTCTGGACGGCAAACTGGTTTCCGCGTTCGAGCACAACCTTGTGGTCATCATCGCTGAGGCCGAGTTCGGTTGGCTTTGCGCCGACCCGGAAGCGTTCGTCGCTTTCAAGACGGGAGCATAACGGATGGAATCTGTAACCATGACCGCTCCTGACGGCACCGAAGTCACCGTACCGGAACCCCGAGTTCCCTACTACGAGGACGCGGGATACAAGAAAGCCCCGGCGACCCGAACAGGAAAGAAAACCGAGAAGTAAGGAACCACCGTGTGGGTTGACGCGCAACGCTTCCAAAACGAATGGATTGGCTACGACACCCCCACCGACCAGGACAAAATCACGGCCTGGCTGGGGAAAGCCGAACGAATGATTCGTCTGCGGGTACCCGGAATACAACAACGGATTGACGCAGGCGAACCAGACCTAGCTGACAATGTCGCAGATGTGGTTATCGCCATGGTCACTCGCGTGTTCCGCAACCCGGAAGGAATGCGTTCAACCAACTCCACAACCGGAGCCTTATCCGAATCCATCACCTACGGCGGGGACAACCCGGGTACCTTGGAAATACTCCCCTCTGAGCTGGCCATGCTCACCGGCGGAACCCAGGGCACTCACAGGGCTGGAGCCTTGTCGATGATTCCCCCGTGGTCTCCGTTTTACCGGAAGGACTAACCGTGTATCGGATGCCTTTCCCCGCCTGGGCTTGTGACGTGACAGTGAAACCCGGCCGCGGTATTGCCGACCCTGACCGGGCAATCCCCCACGTCCTCGTGACCCCGACAGTATCGACAGATGATGAGGGTTTTACCCAGGCAACTGTTGATACTGCGGACATGTATCTGGTTACCCCCGGGCAAACCCCACCAACGTCGACTGACCGGGTAGAAGTTCCAGCAAAACACCCGTTGTACGGGCTTTACCAGGTCGAGGGTGAACCTGACCCGTGGCCGCTCGGCATTCACGTGAACTTGAGGAGGATTCATGACTAAAGCCGTGTTCAAACCGTCGCGTAAAGCGGTGGACGGGCTGGCAAATTCGCCTCAGATGGGTGCCGCCTTGGCTAGGTATGCTGCATCGAAAGTGCCCGCGATTCAAGCTGTCGCACCGAAAAAAACCGGTGCTTATGCGGCTTCTATACGGGCGCGTCCTGCAGTTGTGCACACGCCCTTCGTGAAGAGGGCTTCCTCTCCGAAAGTGCGTAACGGTGCGGTGGTGGAAGCGACAGTGCCGTATGCGGCCTCGGTGGAATGGGGTACGGGTGCTCCGATAGGGATTCGTTCTAAGGCGCGTCGTCGTGGCGGGAAATTGGTTCCGGCGAAACTAGGGCGTCGAGGTGCTCAGCATGTGTTGGGTAATGCGGCGCGTACTTTACGGAAGGATTTGTCGTGAGTGGTTTCCCGGATTCGGTTGAAATGGTGACGCAGCGTATCGGGATGATGCCTGGGGTTCCCTTGGTGGTGAATGTTCTGCCGGTGGATTTCCTGAAGCGTCTCCCGTTGATTCATGTGACTCCCGGTGGCGGGGTGGAGTCCATGCTTGAACGTACAGAGCGAGTAAATGTTGATGTTTATTCGCCCTACCCGCCTTTGTCTGGTGAGGAATCTGCGGAAGCGTTGGCGATGCGTGTCCACAGTTGGCTTGTTCCTGGTGTATCGACTTGGTTCGATGTGCCTGCGGGGCTGGCTGATGAAGTGGTGTGCGACCCGACACCGACCACGGTTCCCTACCAGATAGACGATGTCGCGTTGGTGAGCACTGCTTTCCATGTGACGTCTCGCAGACAGTGAAAAAGCCGAGTGGAAGGACTACAAAAATGGCTGGATCTACAACTATTGCTGATATGAAACGAAAATATGACCATGCGGAGCTTATCCGTAAAGCGTTGGAAACGATTTGTGTAATCGGTCCGGCAGATATTGCATTACCAGAGCACCTTTTCGGTGACAATGGACAACTGCTCGAACTCCCTGAGGGCTGGTGGGGGTTAGGTGTCGTCAAAAAGGACGGGTACGAGTTCGGGACTGAGACTGATTCTTCTGATGTGGAAGGTCACGGCTACAACGACTCGCTCCGTACTGACATCATCAAGATTACGCGCTCTATCTCGGTGACTGCTTTGGAGAAGTTTAAGAAGCAGTTTATTGAGCTGACTGAGGGCGTGAACTTGTCTAATGTGAAGCAGGCCGCGAACGGTGAGATTAATTACAAAACTCCTTCGATTGTGAAGATGGGTGAATATCGAATGATCTTATTGGCTCGTGATGGCCGCCCGGAGGAGGAATGGATTTGGGCAAAGGTATACCCAAAGGTGCAGCTGACTGAGTTCCCGGCCGATGCTTGGGGCAATGATGCTTTGGAGACCCCCTTGAAGTTCAAGATCTTGACTGACACGAAAGTGGGTTGGACAGTTGACACTTTCATCGGTGGAACCGGGGCTAAGAAGCACGGCAAGCTTCTCGATTTCGGGCAGGCTACCGGAACGTCTACCCCAGGTTCGGGTAGCTAACAGATTTTTGATGTTTTCGGCGAGGAAGGGTTTTTCCCCTCTCTTCCTCGCCGGAAACATTGAGGTTGAGGAGCGGTCATGAAAATGGAACTAAACGGGCTGGTGAGAGAAGTTACCAGCCCTGTCGATATTGTGCAGATGCTCAATGACGGGTGGCGTGAAATCGAAAACAAAGTTGAGGGAAAGGAGGCTGGAAATGATGAAACCGTGCAAGAAACGCAAGAATCCGTGCCTGCTGTAAATGATGGAAAGAAAAACAAGAACAAGAAAGGTGGATGTGATGGCAACTAGCCGCAAACAACAATCTGCAAACCGACCTAAATCTACGTTGGAGGCTCTGGAGCTGGAAGCAGCTGTGGAGCCTTTCGTGTATGTAACTTTGAGCGGTGAAGAAATTGTGTTCCCGAACCCTGCAGATATGGATGTTGAGCAGGCTGAGGATCTGATTTGGATGTTCAAGGACTTCCAGGAAAATCCGCAAAAGTCGCGAGTCATTTTTGAAGCCTGGGTCGGTGAAGAGAACACTAACAAGATTTTTGCTGACCGTCCAACTTACCAGCAGGTGTTGAAGATTACCCAGATGATTTTGAATCATTACGAGGGCGCTTTGGCTTCTCTGGGGGAATCCATCGCCTGAGATACCTACTTGAAACTTACCAGGATGTAATCCGCGCCGACCTGCAACAGGTTTACGGCGTGGATTTGGCGAGTGAATGGAAAAAACGACGCTGGCGGAAGTTGCTTATTCTCATTGAGCAACTTCCCCCAGCGTCGAGGTTTACTCAGGCATATCTCACAGATGAAGCTAACGCGGACGCGCTAGCGTTAGCGCAGCTGCAGACGAATGACGAGAAAGCCAAGCAGGTCACGGCGTTCACGGAATGGAACCTACAGACTTCGATGCTGGCAACTGTCATCGATTCGATTCATGTTTTACAAGCGACCGTTACTGCGATTGGTGGCGGAAAACCGCACAAGGTGGAGCCTTATCCGCGTCCTGTCTCTGTAGGGCAGGCGGCGCTTGAAAAAGCCCGGGCAGAAGCCGCGGAAGACTTCGTGAACCAAATACTCCCCGACCGGTAGCAACGTCTACCGGTTTCCGTATTTTTGCGCCTTTTGAAAGGAGGCCACCCTATGCCAACCCTTGAAGCCGGTACTGTTTTCGTTCAGGTAGCGCCTTCGTTTAAAGGTTTTCAGCAGGCTGCCGCTAAGGCGGGGGTTTCTGGCGGGGAGACGTTGGCGGCCGCGTTCGAGAAAACAGCTAGCGCAGCGAAGGTCAATCTTGACGGAACTGTGAAAGGCGCCGGTGAGGAAGGCGCTAAGGCTGCCGCCGAGTTTCAGGCCACGTTCCGGGCAAGTTTGGAATCTGCGTCGGCACGCCTGGCCGAAGTGAAGGTGGGGGCGGATTCTTCCGAAGCTGACCGGAAACTTGCCGAGCTGCGTGCCCGCATGGCTACCCTGTCGGGTAAAACCATCGGGGTTGATATAGATGCTGCCGAAGCCTATATGCAGCTTGGTTTGATTGAGTCCGAGCTGGTAAAACTTTCCGCTAAGCATCCCGATATTGACGTGAAAGCAAACGTCGTCAAAGCAATCACTGATTTGCAAACGGTCGCTTTAAAGGCTGAAGAGCTTGACGGTAAAGACGTTGATATTGACGTCAAAGCGGATTCTACCTCTTTGAATGGTATGGGGTTCGCGGCCCAGTCTGCGGGTGCGATGATTGGGCTACTTGCTGCGGCTATAACGTTCCTTGGCCCGGCCGCGGTGACTGCCTCGAACGTTGCTATTGGTGCGCTGGTCGGTATTGGTGCTGCTGCGGCAGGCGCTGCGGGCGCTATCGGGACGTCTCTTTTAGCTTTGGTTCCCGTTGTTGGCGCGGTCACGAAACTGCGGATGGCTCGGGACAAAGTTTCTGCTGGTGGCGGTGGGGCCAAGGCTCCTAAAGCTCCTAAATCTGGCATGTCTCGCGATACTCACAAGCAGGATGCACGCCAGGTTGCTAACGCTCAAAAGCAGATAGAGGCCGCTCATAAGGCCTCTGTAAAGTCTGCTGATTTGTGGGAAAAGCGTATCGCTGCTGCAGAAAAGAACGTCGCAAAGGTCTCTGAGGCTTCTGCTAAACGTGTAGAGAATGCACAAAAAAACTTGGGACGTGTCCGTCAGCAGGCAGCCCGTCAGGTCGAGAACGCTAACCGGGCTGTTGCTGCGGCAGAAAGAAACTTGGCTCGCGCTCAGAAGAACGTGCTCAAAGCCCAAGAAGCCTTGTCGAAAGCCCGCCGTGACGCGGTCAAAGACCTGCGGGATTTAGAGGACGCTGTAAAAGACGGTGCGCTGGCACAACGTGCCGCTGTACTGCACGTTAAGCAGGCTAAGAAAGCGCTGGAAGATTTAGGCCGTACTGGTGGGTCGGATTTGGATTGGGAATCTGCCCGGCTTGCCCTGGACCAAGCGAACCAGGCTTTAGCAGAACAAAAGACCGCGAACCAAGACCTTGCAGAACAGAAAGCCCGTATTGACAAGGAGGGCGTGGACGGTACCGACCGTGTCCGTGCCGCCCAGGAAAGACTCGCCGCCGCCCAGGAGCATGTCGCCGACGCGGTTCAAGCCGTGTCTGACGCACAGCAGCAGGCCGCGGAACAAGCCAAGCAGGCCGCCGAATCTATAGCCGCTGCGGAAAAAGCAGTGGTTGATGCCCGCCTGCAGGGTATCGAGGACCAAGAAAACGCTTTAGAGAAACTGCGGGAAACCCAGAAGAACGCGTCGGAAGCTGCGTTAGACAACGCTGACCGTGAGCAGGAAGCTAAACAGCGCCTAGCCGAAACAATGGAGGACATTTCTGACCGAAACGCGAAAATAGCGGCTTCGGCTGCTGCAGCTGGGGGCGCGAGTGTGGCGGCCGCGGCTGCTGTTCAGGATTCTTTGTCTGAGCTGCCGGAGTCTGGACGTGCGTTTGCTTTGTATCTGGATGGGCTGATTGACCGGTTTGGGCAGCTGTCGGTGGTAGCGCAGGACGGTTTCCTTCCAGGGTTGCAGCGGGGGCTGGAGTCTCTGGAGCCGCATTTCCCTGCGGTTTCCAGGCTGGTGGATGATTTAGCTACTCGTCTGGGGCGTATGGCTGAAAATGGTCTGAAATCGTTGAATGGCCCGCGGTGGGTGGCGTTCGGGAATTTTCTTGCGCAACATTTGGGGCCAGCGATGGAGGGGTTTGGCCAGTTCCTGGGTAATGTTTTGGCGGGTGTGCGTGATTTGGTTATGGCGTTGCAGCCGTTGGGAACCTATTTTGAGCAGGCTTTGATACGTGGTTCTCAGTCTTTCGCGGCTTGGGCTGCAGGCCTGCAATCGAATACTGGTTTCCAGGCTTGGATGCAATCCGTCATGGATAATGCTCCAAAGGTCGGGAAGCTTATCGGGTCTATGTGTGCTGCTCTCGGGAATCTGTGGAACGCTGCTGGTGGCGGGGATGGCACTATGGGTGTTACCCGTAAGCTGACAGATTTTTTCGACAAGATCGCTAATGCTGACCCCGGCAAGATTCAGGCAATCGCGCACGCCGTGATTGCTTTGGGTACTGCTTTCGCTGGTTTGGCTGGTGTAGCGTCTATCGGCTCAATGATTGGTTCTGTCAGCAACGGGTTGGGCCGTCTGGCGGGGTTTTTCGGCATAGGTGGCGCGGCGGAAACTGTGGGGTCTGCAGCAAGTGCAGCAACAAGTGCTGTAAGTGCTGCAGGTGGAGCTGGTGGTGGGGGTTTGCTTGCGGGCATAACCCAGCTTGGATCTAAACTTGCTGCTCTCGCTGGTCCTATCGGTGTTGTTATCGCGGTGATTGCTGCATTAGTCGCTGGAATCAAATACTTGTGGGACACCAACGAGGGCTTCCGGGCAACCGTGATGAAGGCCTGGGCCGGTATCCAGAACATGTTCACCAAAGTCTACAATCAGGTTTTGAAACCTATCTTTGACGGTATCGGTACCTTGTTCAAGGTTGCTGCTGATATTTTCCAAAACATTTTCGGTGGTGCTCTGACTACCGTTTGGGACACGATTCTGCAGCCCTTGTTTGAGCTGATGGGCTCCATTATTGGGGACGTTTTCAACCGTGTCCTTCTTCCCGTTTGGAGAGCCGGGGCTGAGGGCTTCAAGGCTTTCGCTAACATTGTAAAAACTGTTTGGGATACGGCTCTAAAACCAGTCTTTGAGACTCTGAGAACAATCATTCGTGACACTTTTGAGGTCACTTTTAAAAACGTTTTGAACAATGCAAAGAAGCTTTTCCAGGATTATGCTGGCGGTTTAGGGAAAATACTTGACGGAATCAAGACTGGCTTCACCGCGTTCGGCAAATTCTTGACCGGCGACTTTTCCGGCGCTTGGCGTACCGCTAAGGACGCTATCAGCAAGATTTGGAACGGCATGAAGCAGGTCGCTGCAGCACCAGTAAACTTCGTAATCAACACGGTGTATAACAATGGTTTGCGTGCCGCATTCAACAAGCTCGCCGGGGTGGTCGGGATTAAGAACCCGCTACCTGCAGCCCCGCGTATAGCTTTCGCTTCCGGCGGCGTACTCCCTGGTTTCACTCCCGGCAGAGACATTCACAAGTTCTGGTCGCCGACCGGCGGAACCTTGCTCCTGTCTGGCGGTGAGGGCATCATTCGCCCTGACGCGCTGCGAGCTTTGGGTGGCAAGAAATGGCTTGACTGGGTCAACAAACATTTGCGTGGCGGAAAATATTTAGCTGATCCAGGTGATTGGCGTGCCTCCACTGGCGGGGTTTGGCCCGGGCCGGTGCAAAAGTTTTCCGGCGGTGGCATTTTCTCGGCCGCGAAAAACTGGGGCTCTAACGCTCTGGGCGCGGTACAGAACGCGATGTCTTCCGTGGCTGGTTTCGTTGATGAAGTCCTCTCTGACCCCATCGGGGCGGTAAGCAGCCTAATTTTTGCTCCTGTAAAGAGTATGCTTGGCGGTATCGCCTCGACCCCGTGGGGAGCCCTTTTCAAGGGTGTGCCCAACCTGTTCTTCAACGCGATAAAACGCTTTTTCAAAGTTCAAGCGGACAAGATTGGCAGCGGTTTCGGCGACCGGCTGGTGCGCTACCTGCGAGCAAACATTGTCGGGAAAGTCCCCTACGTGTGGGGTGGCGCATCTATCCCCCCCGGACTGGACTGCTCCGGCATGGTGTACTACGGCTACAACCACATGCCAAACCCTGTACGTATTCCACGCTTGACGGCCGCGGGATACGACAACGCAGGGAAAAAAGTTGCTTGGAATCAGAAGCGTAAGGGTGACCTGCTTGTAAACGCGAAACAGTCCCATATCCAGGTCTATTCCGGTGGCAGTTCGATTATTGAGGAGCCACGCCCTGGCAAGAAAGCGCAAGAGGTACCAATTCGATCTGGATATCATGCTGTTCGGTATCATCAGTACGATCAGGGTGGCTGGCTTCCGCAGGGTGTGACGCAAACCCTGAACTTGACCGGTAAGCCCGAACCCGTGTTTACCCCGTCGCAGTGGAATACGCTTGACATGATAGCTCGCGATGTGATGCACAACCATAAGACGGGCTCGGGACCGTCCATACACGTGACTAACAACTATCCGCAGGCAGAACCGACTTCAGTCACTATCAACCGTACACTACAGCTATCCGCAGCCTACTCGAGGAGCGTCTAATGGTATATCAACCTCCATACACGTATCTCATTGACGGGATAGATGTTCGCGAGTGGACGTTTGTGTCCTCGAATCTTATGCATTTGGGTGCGGCACCACGAAGCGAACAAATCTCTATCCCCGGACGCTCCGGCAACCTGCTTATTCCCCAACGGAACCTGGTGCTGGATGCGCCAATTCTTGATTTGGAGCTTGCCCCGGCTGCGGATAGTCCAGCCGTTTTGGAGGGTATGGTTGACCGGCTGCAGATGGTACTGATGGATCCGAACTTGATGGTGACGCGGATACGTCCGTATGGTGATGATTCGCGTCCGCAGCGTAGCGTGCAGCGGGCTGAGCTGGTCAGTGTGAAGCCTGACCGTGAGGACGGCAGGGCTGGCAGGTGGGCCAGGTGGAAGGTGCAGTTGCGGCTGCCGGAGGTTGCTTGGCGGGATGAGCGTCCGAAGACGGTGCATATTTTGCCGGGGTTGGGGATGCGTGTGAACGGTTTTGTAGGCACTTTACCGGTTGAGGATATTCAGATTCACGCCAGAGGTCCCTTGACGCGTCTGCAGCTGACTGATTGTCAAACTTTGACGGGGGTGACGTTCACGGGCGACATTACGGAAGACGAAACGCTGACTATCGACATGGACGAGTTGACAGCGAAAAAAACTGATTCGGCAGGGAAAACATCGTGGGTGACTGGTGGTCTGGATTTTCCGACTGGGGGGCGTCTAATCCTTGCTGCGGAAGCGAAAACGAAGAGGATGCGCGTCGATTTACAGCTAGACGGTGCTGTGAAAGGAAAAACTGATGTGGCTTTGGAAGGGAGACGTGCATGGGTCTGATTGAGTATCCGCGTCTGGTCGCCTACAAGGCGGGCACCGATGAACGTCTAGGGTTCCTGGACTCTCCCCTTTCCTGGCAAGCTGCTTTCACCAGGTCTACCGACACCGCCCTGCAAATGGAATACTCGGTCCATGCCCCTGGCGGGAAACTGCTTAACGCCGCTATCGGGCAAGGCCTCGACATAGCGGTAGAGGTAGCTGCTGGAGGGAAATGGGTGGAACCGGAAGGCGGAAGGTTCATCTTGGCCGCCAGGTCTCAAGACGACGAAAACCCCCAACAGGTACTAAAACTCGTTTGCCCCTCCTACTCGACTCTGCTCAAGCACGCGGCGGTAGTGGACTGGTCCGGCGATTTCGGCACCGAAAAACGCTACTACGTCGAGGCCACACCAGGCCGTATCATGTCAGACCTGATAGACATAGCTCATCGGCGGGGCGTGCTCAACATTATCGACTACGATTTCAACGCCACCACCGACACAGCCGGGAAACCCTGGACTGGTAGCTCTCTGCAAGGAGTCAGTTTCGAGGTCGGCGCCTCTCTGGCTTCTGTCCTCCAGGCACTCACTGAGGGCGGCTACTGTGAATGGGCTATGCACGGTCGCACGCTCTCAATGTGGAACATAGACACAACCACAGTAAGACTCGACAAATCCGACAACCCGATATGGCTACGCGCCGGGAAAGAAATCACTTCAGCCTCGACCGAGGAAACTGTAGAAAACCTTGTCTCCCGCGCACTGGTGCGCGGCTCCGGCGACATCTGTTTCACCTTAGATAACCCGGAAGCGCCGACCCCGTGGGGAGTTTTCGAGCAATACTACAAAATGGAAGGGGTCGGCAACGAGGGCACAGTCCGGGCAATGGCGGCCGCGGAGTTGGACAAGACTGCCAGACCAGCGAAACAGATAACGAAAAAGCTGATTTTCCCGGCGCGTTTTCGTCCTTTGGTGGATTATTGGCCGGGAGCGTGGGTGAAGTGTGAAACGCATCCGGGGGTTCACGAGCCAGTAAGGCTTCGGCAGGTCACGCTCACTTGGGGACGTGAAGGTCTGGGCGGAAACCTGGTTCTCAATGACCGGTTTACAGAATCCCAGCTGGTGACGGCACGCAACCTGAAAAAGCTGACTGGTGGAGCAACAGTTGGTGGCAACGGTACGTCAGCGTCATTGGACTTAACTCCTGACCCTGGTCGACCGAGCCAGCTTAACGTCGGCTCGCAAGCATTCGTGGATCAGTATGGTCGGGCACGCGCCTCCGTTAGCCTGGCATGGAACGAAGGAATGCTCAACGGTGGCGAAGGTCAATATATCCTCGAGGGTCGAAACATTAGTGAAGATGGTGAGGATGCACCATGGCAGGCTTTCGGAATATTTACTGCACCGCAAGCCGAGATTGCTTCCCTGCCCGCGGGCACTCTATGGGAGTTCCGAGTGGCTGGCTACAACGGTACACGAACCTCCGCATGGTGCATGTCCCAGCGAACAACATTAGCGATAAAGGACGGGGCAGGAAACCTGCTGCCAGTGGCCGCACAATTGACCAGCTCTAAAAGCGTCGCCCTCATCACTTACACCGGGAAAGTCCAATCCCCTCTCGGTGTAGAGGTAGGCTTACCCGCAGATTTTGCCCGGATTGAAGCCACAATAACCACCAGCCCCATAGCGCCGGCCGCGGACGATGCGACTCTAGTGGTTGCCTCGTCGAATGTGGCTCCCTCGACATTGGTTTTGCAGGGGGTTAGAGGTGTGCAGGTGTGGGGGTGGACACGCCTAGTGGACACGGCAGGGAACAAGGGTTCGTGGGTCGCGACTGTACCGGCATCCGTGACTGTTACCGGCGTGACTGCCCCGGATTTGGAGGCCGGCGCGGTCACCGCGAACAGTGTGGATGCGGGCTCTGTTACGGCGGCAATCGGAGATTTCATACAGGCAACCGTTGGAAATTTGACGGGTCAATCTGCGACATTCATCAAAGCGGTCGTGGACAACCTCACCGCGAACAAAGCAGTTTTGAACACGCTTTGGGCGGACATTATTAAAGGTCGATATATTGAGGCTTCTCAAATTGTCGGCGACATAGTCCGCGCCTCTGAACTGTATGTGGGGGGCGTGAAAATAGACCCGAAGTGTATGCAAGGGATGGGCACTGTGGTCAACCCTATAGACTACGGGTCTACCTCGATGGATGGGACAAATTTTGAGGTCGGCAATTCGTCAATGGATTCTCAAGGGATTCAGACAGGGGCTGTGAAAATCAACGGTTACGGTAACGGCTGGATTCCCCGCCTTGATAGCAATGTTCTTGTGGCTGAGAAGATAGCAATCGGCTGGCAAAATGGCGAGTCGATGACTACCATCAGTGCAATCACCAAAGATCCTCGGTCATATACAGGAATGTGTGTAGATGCAGGATTTCGGGCAGTCCGATTGGATTCTGATTCTGATATTGCGGCCACCGGAAATGTGTACGGCGTGAAATTTGTGGAATCCTCCACGGGGGCGTCGAAATTTGACCCGGAGCCTGTCCGTGATTTGACGGGAATTCTGGGTGTGGAGCCGGTGGCGTACCGGCCGCAAGCCTTGATTGATGAGTGGAAAAAACAATTCGGTGAGCCCGGTCCGTCCAGGCCGTTGAAGCCTCTACCGGAGCGGATGGTGGGGTGGAAGGCCGAAGACCTGGAGTCTGCCGGTCTTGGTATTTTCGTGACGCATAATCTGGAGACTGGTGAGCCGGTGGGCGTGGAGTATTCCCGGCTTTCGGTCGCTCTGTGGCAGGTGGCGTGCCAGCAGCGGCAGAGTCTCGACCAGCTAGAAGAACGCCTAGCTAAAATCGAGGCTCGGCTGGGGGGTGGGGCTGCATGATGGGAGTGATAACAGCCCTGATTGCGGCGGGCGGCTCGATTATAGGCGTTTTGCTGGTGCAGGTCGCTGGCCGAAAAAAGACCACTGCGGAGACACTTCAGTTGCAGGCCACCGCCCGGAAAGCGGAAGAGGAAACGGAATCGCTGCATATTGAAAATACGCTAACTTTGAACGAAATATTGAAACGGCAAAAAGCGGTGGAAGAAGCAGCAGTTCGTAATCAGAAGGCTGTAGAGGATATTCGGCGTGAAATTAAGAACACGCACACAACTAATATCCGGGTTGATATAGATAATGTGATGTCTGCGCTGTCTATGCAGGCTGAAGCGTATGCGCATGACCGTGAGATAGCGAAAAAGCGGTATCTGGAGACGCTCGAATTTCGTCGGGATTTGAATAGTCAGATTCAGGCTTTGATGGTGGGGCATATACAGAACGCGGAAGAGATTAGGCGGCTAAAAGCCTGCTAACGAGATAAAGGAGAAACAGATGCGTAATTGGAACAATTTGGTCGCCGATGAGAACTATTGGATGGCCAAACATTACACGGCAGGTCGGCGCGGGAAACCGGTCCGGGCGATCGCCCTGCATCACAATGCGGCGAATTTGAGTCTGCGGGGCTGCTGGTCAGTGTGGCAAACTCGTCTGGCTTCCGCACACTATCAGGTCGATATTAACGGGCGTATCGGCCAATACGTGCGTGATTGTGATACGGCTTGGGCTGTGGGCGGGGGACGAAACTCGGACACGATTTCGATTGAGCACGCGAATAATCGTCTAGGCCCATATTGGACGATTAGCGAGGCCACTTTGGACAATGGGGCGCATTTGGTGGCGGCTTTGTGCCATGCCTACGGGCTGGGCGAGCCCAGGTGGATGGGGAATGTTTTTCCGCATCAGTATTTTATGGCGACGGGCTGCCCCGGTGCGATTGCCGGCGCGCAGCGTGACGCCTACATGAAGCGCGCTAAGGCCTGGTATCGGGCAATGGCAAAAGGACAAACCACGCTCGCCGGGGCCCTCCCGGCAGCAAAACCGAGAGGAGAAAACATGTTGATGAGAGAGCCCGATGGGGCCATTTATGAGGTATCTGGCGGATGCAGTACACGTATCGGGGACCCAGACCTTGTGCAGCGCATGGTAAACGCGGGTATTCCGCTAATCCAAGTGAAACAAGGAGATATTGGCTGGTGGCAGAATCCGGACACTCAACGAATGGGTGCGCGAGTGCGCGAGATTAAGGACATTCTGACTGACTATCCGGGCATGGACCAGAGCCTGAAAAAGACCAGTCTGCTACGGCAGATAGCAGAGAAGCTCGGAATCGAGTCCCGTCAATAACCCACCCGCCGGGTGGGTTTCCTTTTACACCAAATCTACAGGAGGAAAAACATGAGTATTTACATGAAGAAAACATTTTGGGCAGGAACTGCCGAACGCGCCGTGAAAACGCTTGCACAAGCCACGTTGGCGATGATCGGCACGAACACGGTTGCTGTTACTGATCTGGATTGGCAGCATATCCTGGCGGTAGCAGCTACGGCCGCGGTCGTGTCTGTCCTGACGTCTTTGGCGACACCTGAAACGGCAGCGTCTATGAAAGATATTCGGGTCGAGATGGTGGCTGCGCCGACTCCGCCGCCGGTAGACGACCCGGACACTGTCGCCGGCCTGTCTAGCGTGGACCGGTCTGGTGGCCTGCCTGATGCCGGGGCACCCAAGCACCGGAGCGAACCGGATGATGTGGTGGAAATCTGATGGCAATCACGGATTGGAAAGACGCGACAGGCAGGAGCTTGCCTGGGGCTCTCGGATATTTCCTGCTCACAGGCCAGGTCGCTATCCCTACCGCTGACTCTGTCGACGAGGGACTAAACCCTGACCTGATAGAGCCATTAGGGTCGATTGTGCTGCACCCCCTGCAGACCGAGACCAGATTTATCGGTACGGCTGATGCGGATCCACTCACAATCGCGCTAGTGGATATTCCCATCAAAATGAACCGGGCCGGGCAATTGTTCGTGATTGACGGCGAAGCGGGTGCACGTATCCTAAACACCTCGGACCCCCACCTTAATCCGACCAACATTCCTTACGAAGTCAGATTCGAGTTTGAGGACATCGACGAAACCGTAAAACCGCGTATAGCACCGTTTACAATTTTGCCTCCACCACCGCGAACCGATGGCGAACCATGGGTTTTAGACATTACTCAGCTTGCTACTGTCGCAATTACCGGACAACCCATTTCTGTGGAAATGGCACGTGCGCTAGTAGCCGCAGGATGGGAAGCCACAAGAAAAGTTTTAGCAGCAGCTGACCAAATGAAGGCAACCACCCAGGAAGCAAAAACAGCTGCTGAAAATGCTGCTGGGTCTGCTGCGACTGCGGAGACGAAGGCTACTGAGGCAGCTACCTCAGCGACCGCGGCTCAAAAGTCCGCTGATACCTCGGAGGTGAAAGCAACAGAGGCGGCTGAGTCGGCGGCTAAGGCTGCGGGGTCTGCAGCGACTGCGGAGACGAAAGCGACTGAAGCTGCGGATTCTGCTTCGCACGCAGCTACGTCGGCCGCGGATGCTGAATCGCGCGCCACAAGCGCAGCCGCATCGGCGTCTCAGGCTGCTGGGTCTGCTGCGACTGCGGAGACGAAGGCTACTGAGGCAGCTACCTCAGCGACCGCGGCTCAAAAGTCCGCTGATACCTCGGAGGTGAAAGCA
>NZ_CFKZQR010000033.1:0-25287 GCF_985070215.1 Mobiluncus sp.
CGGTATCCCTTCCGTGGTTTACGGCTGGGTCGGTTTGACCGTCCTGGTGCCATTTATTCGTGACTATTTTCACGCCCCCCTGGGTGGCTATTCGGTCCTGGCGGCGGGCATTGTCCTGGCGGTCATGATTTTCCCGACCATCACCACTGTTTCCGCCGACGCGATTACCGCGGTTCCTTACGATTATCGGGAAGCCGCCTACGGCCTGGGTTCTACCCGCTGGCAGTCGATTTACCACATTGTCCTGCCCGCGGCCAAGAAAGGCATCTTGACCGGCATCATTCTGGGTTTGGCCAGGGCTTTTGGCGAGGCTCTGGCGGTCGCGATGGTTATCGGCAAGACTCGCGCTCTGCCGGCCGATATTCTCTCTCCGACCAGTTCCTTGACCACGGCGATTACCGCCGACATGGGCAACACCACCAACGGCGGCGAACATAACTCGGCATTGTGGACCATGGCTTTGCTGCTATTCCTCATCTCGATGTTCTTTATTTTTGTGATTCACATCATCGGCGCAGAGAGGAAGCAGGATCGATGAGTACCGCTACGACTACCGCTTCGGGTCTTTCCGCCCAGATGGAACACCGCATTCGCCGTGCCAAGAGCGTCAACAACCTGATGACCGGCGTCTTTGGCGCTATCGGGGGTTTCTTCCTGATGTTGATTGTGGCGCTAGCGGCCTACATCGTGGCTCGTGGCCTGTTGAGTTTTGACCCTGTATTCCTCAGTTTCACCCGTGACGGCATCATGAACCAGGTGTTCAACACCGTTTACCTGGTGTTTTTGTCCCTGATTGTGTCCGTCGCTCTCGGCGTTCCCGCCGGAATCTACATGGCTGAATACGCGCCAGAGAACCGCTGGACCGGGTTCATTCGCATCTCTATCGAGTCCCTGTCCTCCCTGCCCTCCATCGTGGTCGGCCTGTTCGGTTACCTGGTCTTTATCCTGATGGTGGGCCAACAGTGGAACCTGCTGGCCGGCGCTTTAGCGGTTTCAATTCTGAACCTGCCCCTGGTCACCACGTCTACCGAGTCGGCTCTCCGGGCGCTGCCCTCGGACCTGAAATACGGTTCCGCGGCCTTGGGTGCGACCCACTGGACCACCATTGTGCGAGTGCAGCTCCCGGCGGCGCTCCCCCACCTGATGACAGGGGTAGTGCTGGCGGCCGAACGTGGTTTCGGGGAGGCTGCCGCCCTGCTCTACACGGCCGGTATGTCCACCAACATCAACTGGTCCTCCACGGACATCACCTCCCCCACCAACGCATTCAACCCTATGCGTCCCGGCGAGACCTTGTCGCTGCACGTGTGGGCGATGCGTACCGAAGCGGTGGAACCCAACGCGGTGGACATCGCTAACTTCTCTGCCGCGGTGCTGGTGCTGATCGCCCTCCTGTTCTCGATTTTGGCTCGCACCATCACGAAACGGGTTCACGCCAGCCTGGCGGGCCTGTCTGACCAGGCCTCCAAGGGCGGCAAAGGCAAGTGGCGTAAGGCCAACTCCGACACTCCCGTCCCCGCTACTGACACGGTGAACCATGCCGAACCGACTATTGACGCGTCGAACTTCACCGACCGTTTCCACACTGATAAAGGAAAGGAATAATCACTCATGACTGCGCAAACCAACGTCCTGGAGTCCCCCACTGCGCCCAAAATTTCCACCACCGCCAAGTTTTCCGCGCGTGACCTGCACCTGCATTACGGCGATTTTGAGGCTCTCAAGGGAGTCAACATCGACATTCAGCCCCGCAAAATCACGGCTTTGATTGGCCCCTCCGGCTGCGGCAAGTCGACCTTCCTGAAAACCTTGAACCGAATGAATGACCTGGTCAAGGGCGTTAGCATCACCGGTCAGGTACTGCTAGACGGCGCTGATATTTTCAAGGATATGGACGCCATAGCCCTGCGTAAGCGGGTGGGCATGGTGTTCCAGCAGCCCAACCCGTTCCCCAAGTCGGTCTTTGACAACATCGCCTACGGGCCGCGCATCAACGGCATTCGCAATCACCGGGAACTGAGCGAAATCGTGGAGCGTTCCCTGCGTCAAGCCGCGATTTGGGACGAGTTAAAGGATCGCTTAAACAAGTCCGCCGTGGGGCTTTCCGGCGGTCAGCAGCAGCGCCTGTGCATCGCCCGCGCTTTGGCTACCGAACCGGACGTTATCTTGATGGACGAACCGACCTCTGCCCTCGACCCCATCTCTACCTCCAAGATTGAAGAACTGGTAGTGGACCTGGCTCGGGATTACACCATCGTGATTGTGACCCACAACATGCAGCAGGCTTCGCGCATCGCCGACAACACGGCGTTCTTCCTGCTGGGCGAACTGGTGGAGTACAACGACACGGAAACCCTGTTCAGCGTACCTTCGGACAAGCGTACCGAGGACTACATCACGGGTCGGTTCAGCTAACACTGTTTTCGCGTGCCCCG
Organism: Mobiluncus sp.; assembly: GCF_985070215.1. Classification (NCBI taxonomy): domain Bacteria; kingdom Bacillati; phylum Actinomycetota; class Actinomycetes; order Actinomycetales; family Actinomycetaceae; genus Mobiluncus; species Mobiluncus sp. The sequence continues at coordinate 2,436 of NZ_CFKZQR010000033.1, forward strand.
GAGGCCCCCGCTGGTGCGCGACCGGGAAATACAGTTCTGAGTTATGGAACAGAAAGTAGAGAGGTAATGCGATCCCGATTCGATCAACAACTCATGCAGCTCAACGAAATGCTGGTGCAGACCGGAGAGCTCTGTGAACAGGCCATCAGTCAGACCATGGTGGCCCTGTCCAGTTCCAGCGATGAAATCGCCCGTGAAGTGATTCGGGCTGATGCCCACATCGACCAGATGGAGCGAGACATTGAGCACCTGTGCCTGAAATTGCTGTTGCAACAGCAGCCGGTGGCGGGGGATTTACGCCAGGTTTCCGCCGCTCTCAAAATGATTACCGACATGGAACGTATCGGCGATCAGGCCGCGGATATTGCGGAAATCGTGAAGTCTACGGATATGTCCCTGGTGCGGGGATTCCCTAAGATTCCTCAGATGGCTGCGAAAACGTCCGAGATGGTCCACGATGCGGTCCGGTCTTTTGTCGACCGCGACCTAGCTTTGGCAACCGCCACCCAGGCGGCGGACGACGCGGTAGACCGGATGTTTGATGAGGTCGCCACCGAGATGATTGATTTCATTGTGCATGCTGATGCCGCGGACGCTCAAAAAGCTATCGACGTCATCATGATTGCCAAATATCTGGAACGTATCGGCGACCACGCCACGAACATCGCCGAGTGGGTGGATTTCTCGATTACGGGGGTACACGATGTCATCTTCGACACAAAATCCGCCTGAATCAGGCGCTCCCTGGAATAATGGAAGTGTGATTTATTTTGTCGAGGACGACCTGAACATTCGGGATTTGGTCGTTTACACCCTCGGTTCCACCGGGTTTACCGCACGGGGCTTCGCTGATTATCGGGAATTTCGCGAAGCGATGGCGCAGCTGCTCCCGGAAATGATTTTGCTGGACATTATGCTGCCTGGCGTTGATGGTATCCAGATTTTGCGCCGGATTCGGGCCAACCCTGAAACTGAGGGCATTCCGGTCATCATGGTTACAGCGAAAGGCGCCGAGTTCGACAAGGTCAAGTCCTTGGACTTGGGGGCGGACGACTACATCACCAAGCCGTTTGGCATGATGGAGTTGGTATCGCGAGTCCGGGCGGTGCTGCGCCGCGTGGCTCGTCCCGCCGACCCCACTGATGAGGACGAGGAAATCCTCACCATCGGCACTATTGACCTGAACCTGCCCCGCCACACGGTCGCGGTTGAGGGCCAGGAGGTGAAACTGACCCTAAAGGAATACCAGCTGTTAGAGGAACTCATGAGCCAGCCGGGAATTTTGTTTTCCCGCGACAAACTGCTGGATTCCATCTGGGGATACAGTTTCCACGGCGAGACGCGCACGGTCGATGTGCATATTCGCACGCTACGCAAGAAACTCGGCCCGGCCGCAAAACACATTGAAACCGTGCGCGGCGTCGGCTACAAGATTTCCGAATGAGGGCGCTGTTAGCGTAATCGCCATCGAATCAAGGGAGATTATATGCGACGCAAGATTCTGGGGGCTATCTCAGGTATTTCTGCCATAGCCCTGGTGCTTGCTTATGTTGGCTCTGTCGTGTTCTTTTATGGGGTCAATCGCGCCAACATTTTGGATGCCCTAACCGAGGAAGGCAACCTGTTGGCGCTGAGCCTGGAACACCATACCGACGACATTCAGATCCAGATGCTCAACGAATTCCATCGCCAGACCCCCGGGGTTCGCCTGACGTTGGTAGCCGGTGACGGTGAGGTTCTCTATGATTCCGAAGTTCCCGCCGCTCAGATGGCCAACCACGCGAGCCGGCCTGAGATTGTCTCAGCTTTGAGACGCCAGGCTTCCGGGTTGGGCTCCGATATCGTGGTGCGTGATTCTGACACCCTCGGCGAGGATATGTGCTATTACGCGCGGGCTATCCCGTCGGGCAAAATCGTCCGCGTGGCGCGTCCCGTCCGCACGTTTTATGCCACGGCCCTGTCCGGGTTGCCGATTTTGGGCGGCATTGCCCTGGGTGTGTTCGGGCTGTCTTTCCTCATTGCGCGGCGTCAGGCCCGCCTCATTGTCGCGCCGCTGGAACAGATTGACCTGAACCACCCACTCTCGGGCACCCCTTATGACCGCGACCGGCTACCCGAGAGTGGGCGGCACACCGGGGTGTTCGGGAACTCCAGCGTTTTTGGCGGCGGAGGGGTTTTCGGTTCGGGGGCCTACACCGACACACCAGCGGAGGACGAGACGAGCCGGTCTGAGTCGGCGGAGCCTTCCCTCCCCCACGATATGCTCCAGGCTTACGGTAAGGACCACAAAACGGTCCCGATTTACCCCGAGTTTTTGCCGCTGCTGCAACGTCTGGAACATCAAAATCGGGATAAGGAAGCGGCCGCGCGTTCTCGCCGCGAGTTTTCCGCTAATGTGTCTCACGAGTTGAAGACCCCGCTGACCTCTATCTCGGGATATGCCGAGATTATCCGTAACGGTTTGGTGAAAGATGAGGATATTCCGGGTTTTGCCAAGCGCATTCACCAGGAGTCCTCCCGCCTGCTGGACCTGATTGGCGACATCATGGAGCTGTCCCGGCTGGACGAGGGCGGTCTGCCGGCAGAAGCGGGGGAGGTCGAGTTGTTTGATTTGTGCCGTACGGTGGTGGAGCGGCTGCAGCCTCGCGCCGCGTCTTTTGATGTGAAGCTGACACTGTCCGGTTCGCACACGACGCTGACCGGGGTGGAGCCGCTCTTGGGTGAGATGGTGTATAACCTGGTAGACAACGCGATTAAGTACAATCGCGAGGGCGGTGAGGTGAACGTTTGGGCGGGTACGCATCTGGGCAGGCCCCAGCTGATTGTGACCGACACGGGTATCGGGATTCCTTACGAGGATCAGGAGCGCGTGTTTGAACGCTTTTATCGGGTGGATAAGTCCCATTCGCGACAGACCGGGGGGACCGGTTTGGGGCTATCTATCGTCAAACACGCCGCTATCTTGCATTCGGCGGAAATCACGGTTAATTCGACCCCGGGCCAGGGCACGCGCATCGAAGTGACTTTCCCGGACGCGGCCTGAGTTTGGCGGCGGTGGGCGGGAGGAACCGCGTCGCTGATTCGGGGCGCGGCCTGGGGCTGCCTGTGGGCGCGTGTCATAGTTGAAGGTTAGGGTAAGCTGGTTTTTCAGGGTAGGGACAGATAGAATGAACACGGTAGTGTTTCCCCAGATTTCTGGAAAGCAGGCGAAATGTTGCTGTTTAGGGTAGGGAGTCCCCGTGCGAATTTCCATTAAGCAAACCGTGTCTTGGATACTGGCGCTGGCACTGGTACTACCGGGGGCGATAATTCTTTCCCCGCCCTGGGAGGCTGGTGCCGCTGAAACCGGCACACCTCCGGAGTCTCTGAGCGCGGAACCGGTACAGGTGCCGACGGGTAAAACCGCGGCGGATGCCATTGCGAATCCGGCGCAGCCAGAGATTTACACCCTGCGTAGCGACTATATGATTCCAAAAGGTACAGAAAATATCGTCAACTACCAACCCTACGTAGCCACCGTGGGAGCAGACGCTACCCCAGAAGAACAGGGCAAAGTCGAAAAGACCATCAAGCTACCGGTTTTCCCCGGCTATGGTATGCCTACTGATAGTACGAATCAGCCAATAACTCAATACGACATCAACTACCAAGGTGTCGTGAATGCCGCCAAAACCTCCGGGAGCACTACGGGTGACAATGAATATGGAAAAGTTCACCAGGCGGAAAAACCGTATATATATAAAGGCCATCCTGGAACCGTTACAGTAAAGCACGTGTTTCAGGAATTACGAAAAATTAATGAATATGGTAGAAAGCCGGGAACGAACGTCGACATTATCACTACACAAAGCGGACCAATTGGTTCCCAGCCTGTCATCAAGACCTTACCTGATGATGAGATAGCTGGTTTCGTGCCCGAAGACAAAAATATGAAGGTTTTAATTACGCAGCAAAATCGCAGCGTGGAAATGCGTTACAATCGCGCCTACTTTGCTGTGACATATGACACCCAGGATGGGACTGCGGTGCCCAGTCGTACCCTGTATTATGGACAAGAAATTCCCGCCATCAAGAGCACTGATATCCCCACCAGAATTGGAGCTAAGTTAAAAGGCTGGAAGCCATCTGTCGATTTGCAAGGCACTTTGAATGGGACAGAAACTACATTTAGGGCTAATGAAATCATTAAAGACAGCTCCGGAGTCCCTCTCAAAGATCTAAACGCCAAACTAATCATGCCGGCCCAACATATAAAGTTCACCGCGGTTTGGGATGATAATCTGAAGGCTGATTATGCGATTCAATTTTGGACGGAAAAAGCTGATCATGCTGATGACGCTACTCTCTTACAAAAGTATGAATTCGTGGGCACTCACGTGTACCGGAACAAGGCCACAGGTTACCGTCCGAATCTGGAGGAAGAGACCATCAAAGGGGTGGAATTCCCCGACTTGGATAAAGCGCGTTTACAGAAAATTTGGAATGGGGATACATTCGGTGGTCGATATCCCTTCCTATATCTCAATAAGTTCTACAAGTACAATAAGACTTTAACTGATAAAAAAATGCTGATAGGGATACACCCAGTGAGGTAAAGCCCGTTTCTGCTACCGGCAAGACCGTCTATAACATCTATTTCGACCGACAGGTCTATGACCTGTACTTTACAAAATCCAACTCTAGAAATGATGATAGTACTCTCTATCCTCAAATTTGGCGACATGGCGAACAATTGGGTGGACCAGGAACCCTAGCCCCCTACCACTTCAAAGCCAGATTTAACCAGCGCATGTTAGACTGGCCCAATGATGCCCTAGAAACTAAGGGATTTGCTGAAGGTAAGCAAAGCTATGGGTGGGGGCCCAACTTCTTAGAACCGCATTGGATATGGCGCGACACTCCTCCTTACCGGTTATCGGCTGATGAGTTCGTGGATGTTCAGGAACTAGGTAGAACGAACCTATACACCAACGAAATTTATGCTGGCGATGGTGTCACTATCCCGGTTAATTTGCTGGCCAATCCAAAAACGTTCACCACGCTCTCTTTTGGTATCTCGCAAGAAGGTGGTTCAAGTAGAGGCGCGCCGATACCTCACCACATGGATTTTTGGATGGATGGTTTTGAAAAAAATCCCGACTGGGATGGCAGGGATCCCGAAAAAGAATATGAAAAAATTATTGACTACGATCTTTATAGAAGCAAAGCTGATACAGGTGATCCCAACTACGGTCATAAGGCTCCCGTAGTCCAAGGCTTTACTCCTTATCAAGAGTCTGTACGTACGATGCTGTATGACCAAGACGAATTTGAAGATTTAAACGATGAGCGGGATGACATAACACCTCTCCCCGAGGAAAAGGTAATGGACCCTTACGGAAATGAGGTCACCAAGGGTAGTTTGAATTTTATAAGTTACTTTTACAATGATACCGATGAGTGGGGTGACGCTGACGGAGTCGACGAATTCAGGGAAAATGGTTATATTCGTTTCTATTACAAGCGTAATAAGTATAAATTGCGTTTCAATAATGACCCCGCCACCATCAAAGCTGACAGCGAATATAATGCAAGCAATCAGACAGATATCTTTTATCAAAAGCCTTTACAGGATTTGAATCTGGATGACGTTGGCACTTTGGTAGACATGGGTCTAACGGATCTTTTAGAACAGGATAGCGAGGGAAACTATCAAGTTAAACGACCCGCCGGACTCGCGCCCAATATGGTATTCAAAGGCTGGGCTCTGGACCCTGCCGGACAGAAAATGGTTTTTAACAGCAAGGAAACCATGCCCGCTCACAACCTGGTCCTCTACGCCAAGTGGGAAGAACCTGACTATAAGTGGAAGGTCACTTTTGACCCGGCAGGCGGCACTTTAGATTCAATTGACGCCAAATACCTTGCGACAGAGCAAAAAACTATCCAGGAGACACCTGGCGACCCTACCAGTGAAGTTAACTACCCTCAGAAGACCGTTACTCCGGGCGCTGCTCCAAGTGACCCACAGGTATTCACCGTGTTGCATCGGCAAAAACTGGTAGCGCCTAAAGAACCCACGCGGGACGATTATTTTTTCCTGGGATGGGAAGTGTTGCACTACCAGAAGGACACCCAGGGCAACTACACCAACAAGTTTGATAATTCTTATCGTAAGCGATATATCGTCCCCGAGCTGTATTCTTTTGGAAATGATGTGGTGGATCCCATTTATCTGCGGGCAGTTTGGGTGAAAAGAAATTTCGAAAAGGTACTGGTGTATCACCACTTCTTGGATAGCCAATACCGTATCGACCCGAATAATCCTGCTAAAATCATACCCTTAGAAGAACGTGCCGGCCACTTTGCGGTGTCATATGCTTCTCAACTAAGCGGGACTTGGCTCCTGGCTCAACATGAGGAACTGCTGAAGACTAAAGATTCGCAGCTTAAGGAACTCTACACCGAATACAACAATCGTATGCAGTACGATAACACCGGTTTCCAAATGCTCAAAGTTGAGCCGAAACAAATTATGGACAACACTGGAAACCTTGTAGATAATCCCAACTACGCTAACAATGTCTTCCACTATTTCTATATTCCTTTCCGGACCCGCAACTACAAGGTTAACTACTTGGACGACAGAGGCCAGGCTGAATGGAAACAAGCCACTACCCCAGCTGCGAAACAGGAAGTTATTAAAAAATACAGCATCCTTGCGTCTGATAATGTTGTCAGTAAGGCAAGACATTATGATGCACGGAACTACAAGCCGATTAGCGGGTGGAAACTCACCTCCGCGCCGCAGCAACAGCTCTTTTATGATCTTAATGAAGACACTAATCAGTTGCTTGGAATTAACGGCACCGGTTCCGATGAAATCGCCTTCTTTTATCAGGATGTGAGAATCCTCGAAGTGCCACAGGATGGTACAACTCCCGACGGATATGTCCGAGTCACCTTCAAGGCAGATGAGGGCGGCTCCTTTGGCTCGGACGGCGCTGGGAACCCCATCAAAGAATTACATTATGATGTCCTCAAGGGTATTAAATCGAAGCAGCTTCCCATCCCCCAACAGTTGGCAGGAACGCGTGATCCGAATAAACACTATGTGACTCCGGATTCCGAAAAGAGTTTCGACAAATGGGATACGGATCCACTTACTGACACTCCGCTCACTAAAAACACGGTCTTTACCGCGCAATTCTCTGGCGCAGCCCCAGGTGGAAACCCCGGCACTCCGGGGACTCCGGGCACTCCGGGCACTCCGGGGACTCCGGGGACTCCGGGAACACCGGGAACACCGGGAACTCCAGGGACACCTGGCACACCTGGCACTCCGGGAGGAGGTACACCGACCACACCGACCACACCAGGAGGGACTCCCTCGAGCCCAGTTTCACCTACGCCAACCAAGCCAAGTACTCCGACTTCCCCGGCTACACCCAGTACGCCAAGCCAGCCCAGCACACCGGCTTCGCCTGGCACCCCTGGTACGCCGTCTGCACCGGCCTCACCGGGCGTGCCCAATCAGCCTAATCCCCGGGACAACTCGAATGCTTTTGATACGACGGTGACCGGAACCAATTCGCTGCTCTACCTATACGTGGCAGTTTTGTTTGCCGCCACCGGTGGCTTGATCCTACGAATCAGCAGGAAGCGTGCCAAGGGTTCCCGGGCCTAGGACTATGCTCTAAGCGCCCCAACCCCGCGCCCCCGGCCTCGTGCCCGCGACCGGCCTCGTGCGGTCCTTCGTGTTGCCGCAATGCCCCCGGCCACACACCACCTGGCCCCCACCCACACCCCTTGCGCGGCCGATAAAGGTGAGGTGCGCCGTTAATTTGCTGTCACCGCCCGGTTTATATATACTGTTTAGGCACTTCGGGGCATTGGCGCAGTTGGTAGCGCGCTTCCATGGCATGGAAGAGGTCAGGGGTTCGAATCCCCTATGCTCCACATTTTGATAATCCGAGGACAGCAAGTCCCCGGATTATCAAACATTTAAGGACTCTATAGGGGATTCGAACCCGAGAGGGCTGGCACCGCCCGAAAACGCGACTGCGTTTTCAGGTGCCAGCGCGAGGAACCGAAGATTCCGAGCGTGACACGATTTTCGCAGAAAATCGTGGAATCCCCTATGCTCCACCACAAACCCAAAAACGCAGGTCACGCCCTTTTGCGTGTCAGAAAATCAAGCAAAAACCACCCCAAAAACCACCCATTTCACCTGCCCCCCCGCCTTGGCAGTGTTTACTTAAGCCTTTCGGCAGATTATCGTGGAGCCACGCGAGAACGAGTGCGTTCGGTCGCAGACAGGCTAGATGCGGTCAGCGTAATAGGATTGCGCGCCTTGCCGACTCATGCCGAGCAGTCCACCGATGGCTTGCCAAGTGACGCCCTCGCTGCGGGCTTTGCGTACCGCATCAATCAAGTCACGCTCCGCCGCTTCTTTCCGATCCCGGGCCGTCTGGATGAGCCGTAACACCTCCCCCTCGTGAATGGCGTGAGCATTACGGGTGATATCTGCCGGATCCGCCTCGGTAAATCTAGCCGCATAACGGTCATATCCGTGTTTGAACGTGCTTTCCTTGAACTCCACATGTCAATTATTCTTGACACAATACTGCATATCAAGAAAACTTGCGGGGATGCTTTGCTATGCGGGGCTGGGCGTAGTTGCCGTGGTAGCCGTCGTTGCGCCGGTCGGAGAATAGCAGGGTAGGCTTGATATCAGACAAGTGCTAGGTTTTAGTGGTTTCGTAATTAAGGCTTGACTACAGGAAAAAAATTATGAAACAATTGAGATGCCGGCGAGAAGAGGGTCAAGGATTCTTTTCCACTATGTGGATAGCTGGCAACAATCTTTTTTACACTCCCCACGGGTGCTGCACGCAGTCGGGCGGAATCCGGGCACACACCTCGAAATCCTGCAAGTCTCTCTTGGACATACGGCGTTGCAATCCCCAAAGCATATAGTCTGCAATCTGCAATCCCGAGGATGATGCGGAGTCCCAGTAGCAAGGTGTTATTTCTTGGGGCATCTGGTTAGAAATATCCAGCAGAGCCGCCTCAGCTGCGGTTTTCTCGGATTTCGTGCCGAAGGTCGCAAGCACTAGGTACAGGTGGTCGTCTTTATCGAAAGCTGTTCGGCACAACCAGCTGATGTGCTCGAATAAAGCTAGTTTGTATAGTCGCATTTTACCGGCCTGTTGCACATAACTATATGCCCTGGATTTGTATAGGAATGTCGCGTGGAAGGCTGGGGGTTGTTGGCTTAGTAACGCGAATACTTGGGCGCGTGTGTTCATGGAGTCGTTTTTTGCGTGGAAACCACGGGGTAGTGATATACCTTGGTCTTCCAAGGAGGAACGCAATACCAACATATTCCACAGGATGTCAGCATGTTCGTCTTTGAACGTAGCGGAGCCGATTCCGAAATAGGGGCTGTCACTTTCTGTTTGCGGTTCCCGGAAATCCAGGGTGCCGGTTTCATCTATGTAGACGAAGTAATCTGCCATAGCGGTAATTCTATGGCATGCGGGGCAGAGCGTTGAACCGGTATCACAACAACTGTGACTGCATTCCAGTACCGGTGGTTGGCAGATGGGGGAAAGTATCTCGAGTGCTTTGACACCTATCTTCCAAAGGTTTACGGGCGAGCAGGATTTGAAAAAGTCGCGGCTGTTCCGTTTGATCCAAACTTTGCCCCTGAGGGATGGAGTTATGAAGACATGGCGGAATACCATAGAGGTAAGCCAGATATCGTGTGCATGCTACCGATAGGGAGCGGAAAAAGTTTAGGAGGTTCGATGCCTTGACAGCGCTGAAGCCTGTGCAACCAGTTGAACCCCCAAACTGGTTATTAGACAGTTCTGTTGCTAAAAAGCAATGGGAAAAGATGAGCTCCGAAGAACGTGATTGGGTGGCAGCAAATGCTGACGACATTCGGGGCGAATACAGCGAAACGATGCCAGCGACAATCTTAGGTCTGCTCTACGCTGGGGCTTGATAGAAGCTATCCTCGGATGGAAGGCGGGGTCAGCCCACCAGGCTACGCAGTAGCACGGGCAGGCTTACCGCCTCAACGCATATCAGCAATCTCGTTACTTATTTCCTCTAGTGACCAGTCAGCCATCGGCGATTTTACTTTTAAAACCTCGGGAGCTGCGCACTCGGTTTGCGCCAGCTGCTTGACTACGGGATCCCACACCTCACAGGTCTCACCCAACCCGTGCAAGAATACGACTTTGGGAATATCACTCATTTACGCACCGCGAGAACCCCTACAACCAGGCTGGTAATCAGGAAACCGGCGACATTTCCGATAGCGGTAACCGGCGAAACCACATGCGTGACCCCGAGAACAGCAAAACAGATAGCCGCAAGCAACAATCCAACTGCTGCCAACAGCAGCCAGTTACGCGTTCGCACATTTTTCTTTTCCATAAGAGTCCTCTCCCCTGGAAGCGTTTTCACTGATTATCCCATAAGTGGGTGAGAGCTATCCTTTCCCCAGTGCCGGCTAACTATTTTTTGATGTTTCGTATGGTTCCTGGCGGTATGTCTTTCCCAGGGTGATTCGGTACGGTCGCATGAACCACACCTAGTAAAGCCACTAAACAAAGCTGCGTAAAACCTGGGACGCTTCCGGAACGCAGTAAAATAAGGGTGACCGGTTTCTGAAGAAAGGAGGGCTGCACATGGATGAAGGCGAAGAGGAAATACGTTTGGTTCTCCAGCATATGCACCAGCAAAAGGTCATTACTGATCAACAGTTCAAGGATATGAATACATTCATCGATGATGATGGGACTCTTGGCGCACTGGCAGGCATAAGCGCTGTGGTACAGAATCATCCAAATGCCATTCCCTCAGAACTGCTTGACGAAATCCTCGCACTCGAACCAGTGTTCGACGAGGAATACTACCAAGACATGCTAGATGCGCTAGCCGCCCGGCCGACTAAGCATTAATCGCGGTATCGGACACACCCACGTTATACGAATCAATCCGCCAGTATGGCTCGCGGTGCTCGGACTGAATCACCGCCCAATGGCAGTTGTCCAAACCGCGCAGCCCATGCCACTGGGCCGGGTCGTGTCCCAGCAAAGTCACGATTCCCTGCGAGGTGGCAGACCCGTGGGAAACAAACAAAATCGTTTCGCCATCAGCAATTTTGTCAGCCCAATCGCGGTAAGCCTGGGACACTCGTTGGCCGACCTCGCGGCGCGGCTCCACGTTGGTAGTCGCTGGGTCAGGGTCGCCAAAATCGCGCCACGAGGTGAAATCATCGGGCCAGCCCGTTTTAATTTCCGTGGCGTTGAGCCCTTCCCAAGCCCCAAAAGCCCGTTCCATCAGACGTTCGTCGACTTCGACGAGCAATCCTAGCCGGTCGGCCAGCGCGTGGGCGGTATCGAGGGCGCGGCCCAAAGGTGAGGAGACCACCCTTGTGAAGGGCAAACGAGCCAACCCGACTGCGGCGTCTTGGGCCTGTGCTATTCCCGTTTCATTGAGGGGAATGTCAATCTGTCCCTGAATCCGGTGCTGCTTGTTGTAATCGGTTTGTCCATGCCGCCACATCACCAAGGTTTTCGTCATTGCCCTGTCCTCCTGTTCGGTCGACCCGTTACTGTTGTCCCTGCCGGCCAGCGTTATGAAAAGTCCTCGCCGATGAGGTCCAGCGGAGAGACGGGTTCGGGCGCCTGCACAGCGGGGCTGGACGGAGCGGGACTGTCGGTCTGAGCGGCCGGTTCCTCCGGATCGGGCACCTCAATCAGGGGCGCATCGGCCCACAAACGTTCCAACGCGTAAAACTGCCGGTCATCCTCTTGCTGGACATGCACCACAATCATCCCGTAATCGAGCAAAACCCAATGAGCCTGCTCCAGGCCCTCACGACGCAGCAACTTTAAACCAGCTTTCGTCATCGCCTCGTCAACAGCATCGACAATGGCCCGCACCTGACGGTCGTTATTGCCCGTAGCCAGCACAAACATGTCGGTCAGCACCAGGCGTTCGGAAACGTCCAGGGCAATAACCTCCGTGGCCTTCTTCGATTTTGCTGCTTGACCTGCTGCTATGGCGAGTTCGATGGACTTGGCGTCAGCACTCATACAGAAAAAATCCCCATTTCGGTTGTGGAATCAGGCAGGAGACCATCTCCTGACGTGGCGGCTGGAGAGTCTAGCGTAGCCGCGCTCAGCGTGGCTTCCGTCTCTAGCGTAGTTCCCGAGGCAGACGTCACCGCGGCGTTCTTGTCCAGAGCGAAGATGAGCATGCCCACGACCACCACAGTCACCAGCACGACCAACGCCCAGCGGGCCGCCTGACCCAGCATCAGCAAAGTTTCGCCCCAACGCCCGGACTTGCGAATCAAACGTTCGGTGAAGGACTCCTCGAATTCGAACTCTTCCCAGTCGATGTTCTCCAGTTCTTCATCGGTGATGTCCTCGCCGAGTTCCTTACGCAAAACTTCAACATCGGCCTCGTGGAATTTCTGTTCGGCTTCTTTGAGCTCTTGGAGTTGTCGAGCCTCGGCCTGTTCCAGGCTTTCGCGGCGTGCCGAGCGGGATTCTTGCGGATTCCACAAGGTCGGCATTCCAGGTCGGCCGGGCATTCCCGGCATTCCGGGGCGACCGTAAGGCATTCCGGGCATACCATAGCCCGGCATACCTGGCATTCCCGGCATACCTGGCATTCCTGGCATACCGGGGCGACCATATGGCATTCCAGGCATCCCATAGCCCGGCATGCCCGGCATTCCTGGCATCCCCGGGCGGCCGTAAGGATTCGGACGTCCCCACATTCCATAGGGAGCGCCCGGCTGTCCCGGCATCCCCGGTTGACCCGGCATTCCGGGCTGGCCGGACTGGCCGGGAATCTGTCCCGGCTGGCCTGCCATACGGGGATCGCCTGAGGGAGCTCTCGGAGTCTGGACCAGCATCTGCCCAGGCTGTGGTGATTGATGGGGCTGACCAGGCTGCTGACCGGGCTGTCCCGGGACCGGTCCCGGTTGCCCAGGTAGTCCCGGCTGGGTAGGCGATTGCCCTGGTTGGTGTGGCATCTGTCCCAGTTGCCCCGGCTGATTAGGTTGGCTGAGTTGATTGGGCTGAACGGTTTGGCCTAGCCTCTGCCCAGGCATTTGTCCGGGTTGCCCAGGTTGCCCCGGCTGGGCGGGCGGCTGTGCCGGTTGCCCAGGTTCTCCCGTCTGAGCAAGCGGCTGTGTCGGTTGTCCGGGTCGTCCAGCTGACAAGGGCGGGTGCGCCGCGATGTCCGGCATCGTTCCCGGAGCCTTGGCGTCCGGTGCCAATCCGGGAGCCGCGAGGCTCGCGGGGCGTGAACCGGGCATTCCGGGCTGTGCTGGAGCAGTTTCCGGTGGAGTCTGCTGGTGAGGCGGTGCGGCTTCCATCTGGCCGGGACGCGGCACCGGAGGATTCGGTCGTGAGGTCGGTAACGTGGTTGACGATTGGGCCGGGTTTGGCAAGCCGCCGGGTCCTGAAAATACCGGAACTGGCGGATTTGCGCTGCCTCCAGGTGTCGCCGGCCTCGCCGCAGCGGAACCTGCCGGGGCGGAATTTGCCGGGGAAGACGGCAGGGGCCGGGACGCGCTGCCGGGAACAGGTGGGTTCGCTCGGGGCGGGGGAATCTGCGCGGAGCCTGTCGAGTTCGGCGCTATCGTGGGAATCATGCCCGTCGTGGAAGGGGGCACCGGAGTCCCCGGTGTCGGCAACTGACGAACCGCCGTATCTGCGGGACGATTCCCGACCGGAACTGCGGGCTTTTCGGGCACCACGGGAGTAGTGCCGCGCACGAGGGGACGCTGGGCACCGGCGACTTGCGGCCCGGCAGCACTCACGGCCTGAGCCTTGCCAACTACCGGAATCATGCCGGTCAGAGCCCCGTCCTTGTCAACAGCACGCACGGCTTGGGCAGTATTGGGAACTTGCAGAGCGGGACCGGTCGGACCGGCACCGGGCAACACTTGCCCAGGCCGAGGGGCGCTAGCTCCCAAGCCCGGTAAATTGACCGCCTGCACCGGCACGGGTCGCGGCCTTGGCTTGCCCTCGCTCACAGTCCCCCTCTCGACAAGGTCATCACGGATCCGTCTTGTGGCGATGCATCGTTTACCGCGGCCGCCGTCAAAGCCGCCTTAGGGACGGCGTATGACGCCTCCCGCGGATCCGACTGCAGTCGCGCATCATCGGCATAGAGTCCGTATTTAGCAATATATTGAACAACACCGTCGGGCACCAAGTACCACACCGGTTGGTGCGATTTTACCCGATTCCGACAGTCGGTTGAGCTGATTGCCATGGCCGGAACCTCAACCAGAGAAACGTGCTGGGCCGGAAGGTTAGCGGAATCAAAGGAATGTCCCGGGCGAGTTACCCCCACGAAGTGCGCCAGTTTAAACAGCTGGTCGATGTCTTTCCAGCGCATAATGTCAGAAATCGCGTCAGCTCCGGTGATAAAGAATAGTTGCGCATCACCTAAAGCGGCTTTCAAGTCGGTCAGAGTGTCAATCGTATAGGTCGTGGTAGCTCGGTCGATATCCACGCGGGACACCGAAAACCGCGGATTCGAAGCCGTCGCAATCACCGCCATCAGGTAGCGGTGTTCCGCCTCGGTGACCGGGCGCCCCAGCTTGAATGGCTGCATAAAAGTGGGCACAAAAATGACCTCGTCAAGGCCGAAAACCGCCTGCACTTCCGAAGCCGCTACCAGGTGACCGTGGTGAATCGGGTCAAAAGTGCCGCCCATCACCCCGATACGACGCCGACGCTGATTGGACTTTGCCGAATTTTCGGAGTCCAACGCCCAAACGCATCTTTGCGAGCGAGACTCCATGACGGCCTTTCTTAATCCCTTGCTACCCAAACACGAGCACACAAAACTTCCTTTTATGAAATTATACCCGCCCGGACCTGAGTGATTTCTGAAAATGGCAAGGAATTCTGTAGTCGGACAGCGACCCGCATCCCGGTTCTATTCGGTTTCCCCGGGGTCATTCCACAGGCCGGACTCACGCTCCGCGTCCAGTTCTTCCCGAGCACGTTTCTTGGCATCCATCCAGGCGTGGTAGTCGATACGCCGCTGCTGGTTGGTGCGACGGGTATTTTCGTAGAGTCGCGAATCCGTGCCGCGCGCGCCCAGCAGCTCCGCTCCGGCTTGCAGGGTGGGCTCCCAGTCAAAAACAACACCCGTTTCGGGGTCGCCAATCACGACGGTATCCCCCGCGTGAGCCCCGGCTTTCAGCAGGTCGTCCTCAACTCCCACGTTTGCCAGGCGGTCGGCCAGGTAACCGACCGCTTCATCGTTAGTGAAGTCGGTCTGCTTCACCCAGCGCTCCACCTGTTCGCCACGGATAGAGAATCCCGGCTCGCCCTCAATCGTGGTCGTCTCAATGGTGTAGGTCTTGGCGGGGCGCGCTGATTTCGGCTGCGGGCGCAACACGGGTCGCTCGCTGTCGTCATCGGGCAGTTGGGAACGGTATTCCTGAACCATTTCGGCCAGCCCAAAAGCGAGTTCTTTCAACCCTTCGTGGGTAGTCGCGGAAACTGTAAAGACCGGCCAGCCGAGTTTCGCAATCTCGGTTTCCATCAGGGCGGCCATGTCTCGCCCGTCCGGGACATCGATTTTGTTGAGAATAATGGCGCGTTGGCGTTCCATCAGGGGTGGCAAGAAGTCCCTCCCGGGACGGTAGCGGTCCAGGGATTTCGCGTAGTGAGCGAGTTCACGTTCCAAAGTCTTAATGTCGGCCAGCGGTTCACGTTCCGGATCCCACGCCGCCAAGTCCACCACGTGGGCAATCACGCAGCAACGTTCGATATGACGCAAGAAATCCAGCCCCAGACCTTTGCCCGAGGCCGCGCCGGGAATCAATCCGGGCACGTCCGCCACGGTGTAGCGCGCCACCGGATTATCCACCACCGCCAGGTTCGGCACCAGGGTCGTGAAAGGGTAGTCGGCAATCTTGGGGCGCGCCGCGCTCATGGCCGCTATCAGCGAAGATTTGCCCGCCGAAGGGTATCCCACCAGCGCCACATCAGCCATCGACTTCAGTTCCAGAATAACGGTACGTTCTTCACCAGGTTCTCCCAACAGGGCAAAGCCCGGTGCCTTGCGTTTCGCGGAGGCCAGGCCGTAGTTGCCCATGCCTCCCACCCCGCCGCGCGCGATGACCAACTGGGCATCCGGGGCGTCTAAGTCCGCCAGAAACTCGCCATCCTCACTGGTGACGACCGTACCTTGAGGAACGTCCAAGAACAGGTCCTCACCGCGACGTCCATCGCGGTAGTCGCCCATCCCGGCTTGACCGCTTTCCGCTTTCACGTGCGGGCGATGATGGAACGGCAGCAGGGTTGTTTCTTGCGGGTTGACGCGCAGAATGACCGATCCCCCATGTCCGCCAGCCCCGCCGTCCGGGCCCGCTAACGGCTTGTATTTTTCGCGGCGAATGGAGGCGCAGCCGTTGCCGCCAGCCCCGGCTTGGGCAAAAATTTTCACATAATCCACGAAGCTGACCATCTGGGCTACTGACCTCCTCCGGCTCCCTCACAGAGCCATCGTTACGTTAAACAGCAAGAGGGCTCGAACGAGCCCCCTCACGAAAGTAGTCACTGCCAACATTTAGGCGTTGGCGACTTCCTTAATACTCACGATACGGCGATCGCGATGACGGCCGAACTCCACTTCGCCGGTCTTAAGTGCGAACAGAGTATCGTCCTTGCCGATGCCCACGTTAAAGCCGGGGTGGTAGTGGGTGCCGCGCTGGCGTACCAAAATTTCACCAGCGTTAACCAGCTGACCGCCGAAACGCTTGACGCCCAGGCGTTGCGCGTTCGAATCACGACCGTTGTGGGAAGAACCGAGACCTTTCTTATGTGCCATTGTTACACCCCTTACTTAATGGAAGTTATCTTAATGCGGGTCAGCGGCTGACGGTGACCTTGACGCTTCCGATAACCAGTCTTGTTCTTGTACTTGACAATGGAAATCTTGGGACCCTTGGCCGCGCCCAGTACCTCCGCGCTGACCTTAACCTTTGCTACGTCAGCAGCCTGGGACGTTACCTTGGCGCCGTCCACCAACAGAATCGCAGGCAGCTCAATCGTCTCCCCCACTGCCTTGTCTACCTTTTCCACCAGCAGCTCTTCACCGACAGAGACTTTCTCCTGTCGACCGCCGGCCTTAACGATTGCATATACCACGTCGAAACTCGCTTTTCTGAATGTCTTTCGTCCAACTGTGCCCTCACGAACCGCAAGAAGCACCGAAGTTCTAAATTACCGGATTTCACCTGTTTTTGCAAAATCAAGTTTCATCCACCGGTCTTGGCGGATACGCCAGCTCAACGTGGCCAGGCGCGCCAGGAAAAACACCCCGCAATAACACCCCCACAGCCAGGCCAGTCCCAGGATTCCGCCAGGCGCGAAACGCCACACCAGCACCAGAGCCGGGATATAAACACCCAGGTTAATCAGTCCCGCGAGAGCCAGGTACCACGTGTCGTTGGCACCAATCAAGACCCCGTCAAACACGAAAACCACCCCGGCCAGCGGCTGAAAGAACGCCGATACCAGCAGTGCCAAAGCGGCCGCAGCCAGCACTTCAGGATCGCTGGAAAAGATCCGCGGCCACAGCGAAGCCAGAGCCGCGATGCTCAGTCCCAGTACGACTCCCAGCCCCAGTCCCCACAGTGTCACCCGGCGAATCAGGTCGCGCACCGCCTGGCGGTCAGCCCGCCCCAACTCGAAACCAATGAGCGCCTGCACCGCGATAGCCAGAGAATCGTGCAGGTTTGCCCCGAGAGTCCAGGTGTTTGCCGCAATCTGACGCCCGGCAATGGCGACTTCCCCTTGGGAGGCCGCCACCCACAGGGTGCCGAGGATAACGATCTGCATGGTGAGGGTGCGAATCATTAAGGGCACACCCCCGGCCAGAGCCGCGAAAATCGCTCGGAACTCGGGATACAGCGCGACTTTGGCACTACGGGCTCCGGCCATAATTTTTAGCGCAAACGCCGCCCCCATACCGATACCGGCGATGGAAGTGCCGATGCCCGCCCCGGTGACTCCCAGGTTGAAACCATAGATAAACGCGGCGTTGAAAGCCACGTTCGCGATGGCGCCGGTGACCGAAATCACCAGTGGAGTCTTGGCGTCCAACACGCCGCGCATGGCCCCAGTTCCCGCCAGTACCAGCATCATTCCCAGCATCGAGGGTGCCGCCGCCCGCAAATACGCTGCTCCTTGGACATTGACCGCCGCGGAGGCCCCGAACAGCGAAACAATCGGCAGCGCCCCTACCCACAGGACTACGGCCAGCACCATTCCTACCAGCAACCCTAGCCAGGCTCC
Organism: Mobiluncus sp.; assembly: GCF_985070215.1. Taxonomy (NCBI): domain Bacteria; kingdom Bacillati; phylum Actinomycetota; class Actinomycetes; order Actinomycetales; family Actinomycetaceae; genus Mobiluncus; species Mobiluncus sp. The sequence continues at coordinate 20,777 of NZ_CFKZQR010000033.1, forward strand.
GTCCACCCCGGTCTTGACCGCGCCATGCCGGTCCCCCGCACCCAACTGGCGTGAGGCCACTGCGGTCGTGGTGTAGACCAGGAAAATACAAATCCCCACCAAGAACACGTTGACCGATGAACCGATGGTTAAGCCGGCCAGCTCGGTCGTTCCCACGTGCCCAATCATGGCCGAATCCGCTATCACCATGAGCGGTTCAGCCAGCAGCGACCCCAGGGAGGGCACGGCGAGTGACAAAATCCGCCGATTCAGGGGTTGGTTCTCCGGTTCAACAGGTTGTGACTCCGAGTCAGAAGGTCGGTTTTCAGCCGGCATGGTGTCCCCCGTTTCTATGTTCACAGTACCGGCTTCAAAATATCGGCCACAATCAGCAGCACCGTCATGGCGATGAAAGCGATAACCACCGTGGCTGTCACCGGCAACATTGCCGCCAAATCGACCGGCCCGCCGTCGTCGAGGCCTCGCGCGCGGCGCACCCGCTTGCGGATGCCTTCATAAATCGCGCCCGCGGCTTGCCCGCCATCCAGGGGCATCAGCGGAATGAGGTTAAACATGAACAGGGTCATATTCAACGAACTGAACAGCATCAGGAAGGCCCGCAGTTTTTCCAAGAACCCGTAACCAGTGGCTTCGCTGGCGGCGATAGAGCCCGCGACCTGGCCCATTCCCACGATTCCCATCACGGAGTTCGGGTCGCGCGGCTGATCCGGCTGGAACAACCCGATGGTGGTTTGCCACAGTTTCACGGGCAGGGCCAGCAGGATTTTCGCGGTGCCTTTCCCGATTTCCCATTCATATTTGGCGACTTCCCCCAGGCTGGCGTGGTGGCGTTCGGTGACGGCAATAACGCCGATAACCGAACGTTTCCCCCCTTCCATAGTTTGCGGGGTCACCTGGATAGTCTCAGTTTCACCGTCGCGTTGCACGGTGAGAGTGGCAGGTTTCCCCGGCTGGCTCACCGCCACTTGGCTGATGACTTCGTCCCAGGTCGCAACGGCTTTACCGTTCCAGGCGGTGATAACATCGCCAGGCGTCACCCCCGCCGCGGCCGCGGGAGAGTCCGGCGAGACCGTGGCGACTTCACGGGTCGGCAACTCGTAACCAATCGCGCTCAACGCCACCAGCACGCACAGGAAACTCAAGGCCAGATTCACCAAAGTGCCGCTGACCATCACTATGAGGCGCTGCCAAATGGGTTTAGCGTAAAACGCCCGGTGTTCCTGGCCGGGCGGAATCTCTTCGTTCGAGGCAATCCGGGCCTCCTCGGCCGCGGTCAGTTCGCCTTTGCGGTTTTTCGTGCGCCGCCCCGGATGCCCCGGAGCGTACATGCCGACCATTCTCACGTAGCCGCCCAGCAGCACCCACTTCATTCCGACTTCGGTTTCCCCGATTTGGCGCGAAAATATCTTTGGTCCGAATCCAATGAAATACTGGGTACAGAGGATATCGAAACGTTTTGCGGGAATCAGGTGACCCAGTTCGTGCAGGGCAATCGACACCATCAATCCCACAATGAGGGCGATGATTCCAGTGAAATAATCCATGACAGGGCGGTTCCGGTACGGCGTTTAGCGGTTCTCGATGAGCTCGGCGGCTCGCTGTTTGGCCCATTCCAGGATGCCTTCCAGCGCGGAAAGGTCCGGGTTGGACACCCCGTGGTGTTCGCTGACGACCTGTTGCACCACGTCATAGATACCCAGGAAGGGCAGACGGCCGTCCAAGAAGGCGTTGACGGCGATTTCGTCCGCGCTGGCCAGGACCGCGGGGTGGGTGTCGGAGGCGGAAATAGCGTGCCGAGCCAGGCTGACCGCCGGGAAAATTGACTCGTTGAGCGGCTCGAACTGCCAGGTTGCGGCACTGCTCCAGTCACAAGCGGGGGCTACCTCGCGCAGCCGGTTGGGAGCGGACAGTCCCAGGGCAATCGGAATGCGCATATCGGGCGGGGAGGCCTGGAGCAGGGTCGCGCCGTCCCGGAACTGCACCATGGAATGCACAATCGATCCGGGGTGCACCACGACGTCGATGTCTTTCGGTTCAATGTCGAACAGCAGCGAAGCCTCGATGACTTCCAGCCCCTTGTTAAACATGGTGGCTGAGTTGACGGTCACCAGCGGCCCCATGTCCCAAGTCGGGTGGTTCAAGGCTTGTTCTACCGTAACGTTTTCCAGTTCCGCGTGGGTTTTCGAACGGAACGGACCGCCGCTAGCGGTCAGAATCAGGCGTTCCACCTCGCTGTAGCCGGTGACGGTCGGAGAGCACAACCCGCGTTCATGTTTGCCCGAGCGTAACGCTTGCCAGATAGCGCTGTGTTCGGAATCAACCGGCACGATCTGCCCCGGTCGTCGCAAAGCGTCCCGCACCAAGGAGCCGCCAATGACCAGGGATTCTTTGTTTGCCAGGGCCAGGCGCGCCCCGGAATCTAACGCCCGCAGTGTCGCGTGCAGGCCGGAAATCCCCGCGATGGCGTTCAAAACGATGCCCTGGGGCACAAATCCGGCAGCCGCCTCGACTCCGGCCGGACCGGTCAACAGGTTATGGCTGGCTCGCGGCTGGCCCAACTGTATCTCTGCCTCGCGGATTGCCTCGTCCAGCTCCGCCACGGAGCTGTTCGCCACAGCCACCATGGGGACTTCAAATTCAACAGCTTGACGCGCCAACACATCCAGATGCCGCCCGGAGGCAGCCAAGCCCTGCACCCGGAAATGTCCGGGATGGGCGCGAACGATGTCCAAAGCCTGGGTTCCAATCGAGCCGGTAGAACCCAAAATTACAATATCTTGCACCCGTTCATTCTAACGGCAAGTTTAGGTTTCGCTCATTTACAGCGACCAGCAACCCCACCAGGGGACGGATAAAGCCGCGCCAACTCCCTTGTGAAAGGGACAATCACTCGACTGCCAACAGCACTTCAACCGCGCGAGCCAGGTAAGCGTCCACCGGGCCTTCCAGGTAGGCTCGGGCTCCCTTTGCCTCCGCAAACACCGCGTCACGAATCTCTTTGCTGGTCAGAGGCTTGTTTTCGTCAAAATACGCCACTAAGCGGTCCAGCAGCGCGTCCACGTCCTCAATCCGGTAGCCGCGCTGGCGCCCTTGGGGATGGGCAAATCGTTTTCCTGCCGGACGCAACAGCCGCGGATAGAGAGTCGTGGCCTGTTCCGCCACCAGCGACATCCAAGCCTTTTGCCCGTTCACCGCGATATGGTCAGCCCGCGCCCGCGCCACAAAAGCCGATTCCAGCCGATCCATCGCCGCGTCGACTTCCACAAAGTTATATCCCCCGCGCACCACGTTGAATCCCTGGGCCCGCACCTGCGCCGCCCCGAAATTTGCTGGTCCACCGTTGCCTTCATATGCCGAACGTGCCTTGGCCAAGAACTTGTCGACCTGGTTGCGGTCGTAGCCCTTGCCCAGGAGTTTAGCGGTGCGAAACGTCGTGTCGCTCACGTCCCGGCCCTTTCCTTGTTTCTCTGTACTCTCAACAGTTTTCCGCACGCTTTCTGAGTTTCCTCTAAGCCGCGGGAGGCTGCTTCACTTTCGCCGCGAGCTGCCCGCAGGCCCCATCAATATCCGAGCCGCGCGTATCCCGCAACGTAGTGCTGATTCCAGCTTGCCGCAAAATCTCTACGAATTCGTCCATGACACGCGGCAGGGACGCATCCCAGATACTCCCCGGCGTGGGATTGAGCGGAATCGGGTTCACATGCGCCCAAGTTTTACCCCGTTCATTGAGTTTATCCGCTAGCAGCCGGGCTCGCCACGGATGGTCGTTCATGTCTCTAATCAGGGCGTATTCGATAGAAACACGCCGCCCGGTCGCTTGGAAATACGCATAAGCGGTGTCCAACAGTTCGTCGACCTGGTAGCGACGGTTCATGGGTATCAGTTCGTTGCGCAGTTCATCGTCCGGGGCGTGCAGGGACACGGCCAAAGTGACCGGCAGCCCTTCCTGGGTCAGCTTGCGAATTCCCGGCACCAGCCCGACGGTGGAAACGACCAGGTTGCGGGCCGAAATCCCAAAACCTTGCGGGACTTCGGCGGTGAGGGTTCGAATCGTGTGCAGCAGGGACTTGTAGTTGGCCAGCGGCTCACCCATCCCCATAAACACCAGGTTAGACAGCCGCGCCGGACTGCCGAGTTCCCCGTCTTGGGCGGCCTTAGCGGCGAGCCGGACCTGTTCCAAGATTTCCGCCGCCGAGAGATTTCGGGTCAAGCCAAGCTGGCCGGTCGCGCAAAACGGGCAGCCCATCCCACAGCCGACCTGTGAGGATACGCACAAGGTGACGCGTTTCGGGTAGCGCATCAGGACGGATTCCACTTGGGCGCCATCGAATAGCCGCCACAGGGTTTTGCGAGTCCAGCCCTTATCAGCAACTTGGGTCACGACCGGGGTAATCAGCTCAGGCAGCAGGCCGCGAGCCCGTTCCTGGTCGGCCTGGCCCAGGTCTGTCATCTGGGAGGGCTCGGCTTCGAAGCGCCCAAAATAGTGGCGCGCCACCTGGTCAGCCCGAAAC
>NZ_CFKZQR010000034.1:0-21358 GCF_985070215.1 Mobiluncus sp.
AAGGGGAGAATAGCCGGGTAGCTGCCAATAATGGCAGCGATCGGGCTATTTTCCCCCTATATTTACGGTTTATAAAAACCTAGCGCGGATACACCGTAATCTGAGTGGCTTTGACCTCGGCGAAAATGGGCGAACCGGGAGCCAGCTGCAGGGCGCTGACGGCTTGCGGGGTCAGGACGGCTTGAATGCTTTGCCCCCCGTCCAGTTCCAAACTGATCCACTGCACCGCGCCGCGCGGCGTGATGTCCGTGACGCGCGCCGGCCAGGTGTTGCGCGGGGAGCCGGAAACAGCCGTTTCAAACAGAGCCACGGACTGGGGGGCAAAAGCGGTGAGAGCTGGGGTTTGAGGGCCGGGATGATGCTTGCCCTGCCACAGTCCCGTCAGTTTCACCCCGCCGGCATCAATGGTGGCGACTTCGCCGGATTCCTCAATGACTCCGGCCAACAGGTTCATGCCGGACAAATTTTCCAGGAACTTTGTGGCAGGCTGACCCAGCATTTCTACCACTGTGCCTTCCCCAATCAAATGGCCGTTTTCGATGGCGACCACATGGTCGGCCAGCATCCATACGTCGAGCGGGTCGTGGGTGACAAAAATTACGGTCGGCCGCGGCTCTTGACGCAGCCGTTTCGACAGTACTTCCCGCAGTTTGGCGGCAGTCTCAACGTCAAGGGCAGAAAACGGTTCGTCCAACAGTACGACTTGCGGGTGTGTCGCCAGGGCTCGCGCAATCGCCACGCGCTGCGACTGCCCGCCGGACAGAGCCGTGGCGGGACGATCCGCCAGTTCCAAAGCACCCACCGCCGCTAACTCCTGGCGAGCGATGCGCCGGGCTTCCTCCCGTGACCGATGCCGGGCTCGCGGTCCAAACGCCACGTTTTCCAACACGCTCAAGTGCGGAAACAGCAGAGGTTTTTGGGTCAGCATCGCGACAGGACGCTGATGGGGCGGCAAGGAGCGGGAGGCATCGGCAAACACCGTATCCCCACTGCGGACCTCTCCTGAATCGGGGGCCAGCAGCCCGGAAATCATCCCCAGAATTGTAGACTTCCCGGCCCCGTTCGGTCCGACTATGGCGGTAATGAGTCCCGCTGGAAAAGCACACTGCACCGTAACGTTGCGTTCCTTAATGCCCGCTTTCACCAGGACTTCACTTCCGGCCGTGGTGGTGGCGGTGGGGAATTCCGCGGGATTTGCTGCCGTATCGTGACGAGTTTTCACTGGTCGTCACCACTTTCCGGTTGTGTCGTGAGCTGCTTGGTGCGGCGGGTGGTAAAGATGGCCGACAATCCCATCATCGTGGCCGCCAACAGCACCAGCACTACGGACAATGCCAAAGCCAGGTCGGAGTCGTCCTCGCGCAGCAGATAGATAGCCTGGGGGAGGGTCCGGGTCACCCCTTGCAGAGAACCCGCGAAAGTCAGGGTGGCTCCGAATTCGCCCAAGGCGCGGGCAAAAGCCATGGTGGCACCCCCGACTATGGCAGGGCTCAGCAAAGGTAGCGTGACACGGCGCAACACATAGGTCGGAGATGCCCCCAAGGTTGCCGCAATCCGCTCATAACCGGAATCAAAAGTGCGCAGTGCGGACTCCAGGGACACCACGTAGTAAGGCATCGCCACGAACGTTTGCCCCAGCACCACGGCTATGGTGGTGAAACCGATCTCGATACCGGCCAAGGACAGGTACTGTCCCACTACGCCGCGGCGCCCCATCGTAACCAAAAGCGCTAAACCAGCTACGACCGGCGGCAACACCATGGGTAGGACCGCGAAAGTACGCCACACGTACGCCCAAAATCCCTGGGTGCGCGAAATCAACAGCGCCAAGGGAGTGCCTAGTATGAGCACCAGCACCAGCGACACCAGGCAGGTACGCAGGCTCAACAGCAAAGCATCGCGGGATTCGTCGCGGGTCAGGATTTCCACCAGACGGGTCCACGGCACTCGCACCATGAGCCCGACAATAGGCAAAACGACCAACAGCAAGGCTATCCCCGCCGGCAGATACAGCCAGCGGGGAAAGCCGTGGTTATTAGCGTTCAACGTGAGCCTTTACTTAGCGGGACTCATGAACCCGTACCTGGCAAAGACCTTTTGCGCCGCATCGGACAACACGTAGTCCACGAAGGCTTTTGCGGCCGCATCGTTGCCGTTGTCGGCAGCCATCTTGGTGACCACAATCGGGTAGGCGTTGACCACGGTGTCAGAGCCGGGAATATCGATGGTGTCCACCGCGTCCTTTTCCGCCAGCGCATCGGTCTGGTACACCACGCCCGCGTCAGCTTCGCCGCTGACGACCTTGCCCATTACGTCCTTCACCGAAGTCTCTTCGGACACAGCCTGACCGATGAAACCGACCTTTTGCGCCAGCTCCCGGTAGGCGTTGCCGCAGGGAACCCCCTCGGCACAGATGACCAGTTTCTTGCCGATGAGGGAGTCGTCCAGACCAGTAACCCCGGCCGGGTTACCTTTCGGTACCGCCAAGGTCAGGGTATTGTTCACAAAAATGCTCGGTTCGCCGGCGTTCAGACCCGCGTCGGTCGCTTTCTTCATGTTCTTTTCGTCAGCGGAGGCGAACACGTCAGCTTTAGCGCCGCCCTGCATCTGATCAAACAGGGAGGAGGAGCCGTCGAAGTTGAACTTCACGGTAATGCCGGGGTTTTCCTTCTGGAAAGATTCGCCCAGCTCAGTGAAGCTGGCCTTGAGAGAGGCGGCGGCAAATACCTGAATCATCTTGGCCTCGGCCGTTTCGCTCGGTTCTGAGTTCGCGGTGTTGGCGTTGTCCTGTGCGCAAGCGGTGAGGCCGGTGGCGACCAGGGCCAGGACGGCCAAGCCTGCTCCGAGACGCGCGAGTGTTTTCATGAGCTTTCCTTTCGCATAAGCCGGGTCGGCGGTTTTCCGTTGTCGACCGTTTCATTGTGGCGGCACAAGGGTGTCGTCAGGGTTTCCCTAAGATGCATCAATTACGACATTCGTGGCTTTGACCCGGGCGGTAGCGACCGCGCCGGGCACCAGTCCGAGATCTTTGACCGACTCGGTGGAGATGAGGGACACCACGCGGAAAGGACCGCATTGCAATTCAACTTGGCTCATGACTGTGTCGGAAACGATTTTGGTGACTAGGCCGCGGAAATGGTTGCGGGCTGAAATGAAACCCGTGGAATCCGCGTCACCAAAATCTTTGGCTTTGTTTTGAGCTAGTTTCGCCAGTTCAGCTCCGTCTACGACTTTGCGTCCCGCATTATCGGTTCTGGCGCTGAGATGACCGGCGTCTATCCACCGGCGTAGGGTATCATCGCTAACACCCAGCAAATTTGCTGCGTCCTTAATTCGTAATTGAGACATATTTGCCACCTTATCTTAAATTTTGCGGACATATTCTGGTGTTAGACCGATTTTTGCGGAAAACACCCACGCGTTGCTCAGGACATCAGCGAAAGTCTTAGTTTGCGGGGTACTTTGCCACCAGGGTGCGAAGTTTTGCCACATTTTCGCCCGCTTGCGCAATGTCCCCACCCGCGGCAAATCCGACCAGGAAAGCCGTGAGGGGAGCCCCCGGACGAGACGGTCCGTGCGCGACATCGCTGATGAGGTTCAATAGTTCCTCCTGGACGGGGGCAATAGTCCCTTCCGGTAGTTTGAGTTCCTGGCTAGCGGCTTGCAGCCATGCCGCCATTTTTGCCATTTTTTCCGGATCGTCTTTGCGTTTTTCTTCTGCCATGTCTGCTCCTCAATGAGTACGGTCAAAAATTAAGTGAGCCGATGGGCTCACTCCTTCAGCATAACGGAAAGGCAACATCGGGCGAGGACGAACCCACAAATGCCTAGTGAACTGTAAAAATAATTGAGACGCGATAGAATGGCGAGATATGCCGAGGGCTGAGGAAGTAGGTAGGTTTGACTGAGACGCTGACACGAGTCAATCGTGTGGGACAGGCATCTGGGCTCGCGTCTCCCTGGGCTTTGCCGTTGCGAGACAGCTGGGGGCGAACTGCGAGAGACTTGCGCTTGTCGGTGACCGATCGTTGTGATTTACGCTGTTCGTATTGCCTGCCGCGTGAGGGCGTCAAGTGGGTGTCGCGTCAGGAGCTGTTGGATTCCTCAGAAATTTTGCGTTTGGCGGGAATCGCGATTCACCGCCTGGGGATTACTCAGGTTCGCCTGACCGGCGGGGAGCCGCTGTTGCGCCCGGATTTGTTAGAGATTGCAGCGGGGATTACCCACATGTTTGCGGCTGCGGGGCGTGACCCCCAGGTGGCTCTCACCACCAACGCCGGCAGTTTGGCGCCGCTGGCTTCGGCCCTGCGTGCGGCGGGAGTTCAGCGCGTCAACATTTCTCTCGATACCCTCGACCCTGCCCGTTTTGCAGAAATCACCGGGCGCGATGAACTCGCCTCGGCTTTGGAGGGTATTGACGCCGCGCTCTCCGCAGGTTTCCAGCCAATGAAAATGAATACGGTCATGTTGGACCAGGTCAGTCTGCGCGAGGCTCCGGATTTGCTGCGGTTTTGCCTGGAGCGGGGTATCGAGTGGCGCGCTATTGAATATATGCCCTTCGGCCCGCACACGGTCCGGGTTGGTTCCGCTGAGCAACTGGATTTTTCTAAACTGCGCCCGGCTTTAGAACGCGAATTTCGTTTGTCCCCGGTGCGCGAAAATATTGATATTCATGCCCCGGCAACCCGTTTTCAGGTGTTTAACCCCGCGGGCACAAAGCGCCTGGGCACGATGGGGTTGATTTCTTCGGTATCCACGCCTTTCTGCGCCAACTGCAACCGAACCCGGCTATCCCCGACCGGACTGGTGCGTCCCTGCCTGTTCTCTAACTTGAGCTGTGACCTGGGGGCGATGTTGCGCCGAGGTGCTAGCGATGACGAACTGGCGCAGGCTTGGGCGGCGGTAACCTGGGAAAAACCCTCCGGGCACGGCTTGGGTCAGCAGGACTTTCATTCTCCAACGATTCCGATGGCTCAGATTGGGGGGTAAAGATGCGGGATAGTGGAGGTAACACGGTAGGTGTACAAGTGCGTTTTTTCGCGGCGGCCGCGGATGCGGCGGGCACCGATACGGCGACGGCACAAGTGGAGCGGGACGTGAGCGTGGCTGATGCGGCGGCCCAGGCGGGAGGAGATGGCCGCGAATTAAATCAGGTGCTCTCCATTTCGTCATACCTGGTGGGGGGTCTGCGCGAATCGGGCCAGAAACGCCTCGCGGACCTCGGCGACCTCACCGACCTCACCATCGACGTATTACCTCCATTTGCCGGTGGCTAGTTAACATCCTCGCGTAGTTTTGGAATTAATTTAGGAGCATCTTTGGCAACCATACTGCAAGCGGATCTGACCGATGAGCCTTTGGACCCGGCTCGATTTGAGGCGGGGTTCATCGCGCCCGAAGCCGGGTGCCAGCTCGTGTTCATCGGCCGCGTGCGCAACCACGACCAGGGGCGTCGAGTGGAGGCTATCACCTACAGCGCGCACCCGGACGCCGCCCGTGAACTGCAACAGATTGCCGGTGAGGCCAGTACGGTTCCCGGCGTGCAGGAAATTGCGTTGCTGCATCGGGTGGGGCATCTGTCGGTCGGCGAGGTAGCTATTTTGGTCGGAGTCTCCGCCGCTCATCGGCAAGCTGCGTTTTCTACAGTGTCTTGGCTGGTCGATGCGATCAAGGACCGGGTTCCCATCTGGAAGAAACAGGTTTTTTCCGAGGGAGACGCCGCCTGGTCAAACCTTGACGCAGACCTCCAAACCCGCAGCCGCTATGCCGCACATTGCGCGATTCCAGGTTTTGGAGCAACCGGTCAGGAGCGCGTCACGAGTGCAAAAGTCCTGGTGGTAGGTGCTGGCGGGCTAGGTTCTCCCATCATTGCGTACCTCGCTGCCGCCGGGGTCGGCCTGTCCACGGCGGGGGGAACCCTGGGGATTGCCGATGGCGACACGGTGAGTCTGAGCAACTTAGGACGCCAAGTCATTCACCCGTTTGACCACCAAGGCGAGCCAAAAACCGCTTCTGCCGCCGCCACTGTCCGAGCGCTGAACCCCGAGGTGAACGTCTGCGAGGAGCCGGCGCTGGATGCTCAGAACGCCGCCGCAATCATCGCCCAATACGACCTGGTGGTGGACGCCACCGACACGTTTGCCTCGAAATACCTGGTTTCTGACACTTGCGCAAAGTTGGCGCGACCTCTGGTTTGGGGCTCCGCAGTCGGAGCAAACTTCGAGGTCAGCGTGTTTTCTCCGGAGGTTGGGACGTGTTTACGCACGCTCTATCCGACTCCGCCTCCGCCCGCAAGTACCCCGGACTCCACCACCGCGGGAATCCTCGGCCCCGTCTGTGGGCAAGCCGGGTCCCTGATGGCTACCGAGGTCCTGAAAATGGTCTCAGGTTGGGGCGAGCCCCTCATCGGACGCCTGGTCATTGGAGACGCCCGCATGGGCAAATGGAACGTGGTGGATTATTCGGCGCGTGCCGCCTCATCCCAAAACCCAAACTGTTACGAAACACTGTCCGGCAAGACTGGTGAACTCAAAGGAGAACAATCGTGAGTGAGACAGAAACACTGCTTGATTACCAGGAATTTTTGGCGCGTCTCTTGGCCGAAATCACCCCGCTGACCCCGCGGGAGCTCCCGGTAGGCGACACCTTGGGATTGACCCTGGCCGAACCGGTCATTTCGCGTCTGCCGGTGCCGCCCTTTACAAACTCGGCGATGGACGGTTTTGCTTTCAATAGCGCGGGTCTGCCGGTTGGCGGTTCCGTAACGTTGCCGGTGGCGGGCGATATTCCGGCGGGTACAGAGCCGAGCGCCGAGTGCCAGCCGAGTCAGGCGTGGCGCATTATGACCGGCGCGAAAATGCCCGCGGGGGCGGACACCGTGGTGAAAGTGGAGGACACGGATCAAAAGCCCGGTCCCGTTGAGCTACCGGAAACGGTCACCATTCATCGTGTCCCTAGAGCCGGGGCGAATGTGCGCCAGGCCGGAGAGGACCTGCCGGCCGGCACCGAAGTTCTGGCTGCCGGCGAAGTCATGAGCCCGGGGGCAATCGCTTCGGCAATCTCCGGGGGCTACGCGACAGTTACGGCCTTCCCGCGGGTCCGGGTGGGAATTATCGCCACCGGTTCCGAACTGGCGGGAGCGGGGGCCTCGCTGGAAGGGTCGATGATTCCGGATTCAAACTCGTCTCTGGCAGCTGCCTTGGCACGAGTGGCCCAGGCGGAGGTCAGTTTCGCGGGTCAATGCGGGGACGATGTGGCGCAGTTCCGTGATACCTTGCGCCGGGTGGCGGACGTGAGCGACCTGGTCATCACTTCGGGCGGGGTTTCGGCCGGCGCTTATGAGGTGGTGAAACAAGGTGTCAGCGATTGGGGATTTCATTTCGCACGAGTTGCCCTGCAGCCGGGTAAACCTCAAGGTTACGGTTTCGTGCAGGCGAGCGGCGGGCGCCGGATACCGGTGCTGACTCTGCCGGGAAACCCGGTTTCGGTTTTCGTCTCGTGGCATCTGTTTGCACTGCCGGTACTGGCGAAGCTCGGCGGGCGTGACCCACAGCGGGTGCACGAGTGCCAGGAAGCGACCGTGGTGGAGGCGTGGACCTCTCCGCGAGGCAAAGTCCAGGTGGTGCCGGTGCGCTTGACGCCGGGACAGCCGGGACAAACCCCCACGGTTCAGCGCACCCACCCCTTAGGATCGAAGTCACACCTGGTAGCCTCGCTGCATAAAGCGAACGCTTTGATGCTGATAGACCGAGATGTCGAATCCGTGGCGCCTTGGTCGATTGTGAAAGTCCTCGAAATCTGACCTCGGCGCGGTTTTGATAGTTGTCGCGGTTACGGTTGTTTCCGGTTTCGGCGCCAATCATGGAATGCCGCGATGCCGACCGCCAGGAAATACAGTGCCAGCAGAGCTGAAGCCTGCAAAATGACGGGCCACGGGGTTGGTAGAGGGTTGGCGATAGCCGAGAAAATAAACGCCACCATCGTCGCCCAGCGCCAGCCTTTTAACATGGTGCGGGCACTCAACACTCCGAGGAAGTTCAGCATGACCAAAATTTCGGGAATCAAGAAAGAAATCCCGAACGCTAACACCAGGCGAATATAGAACTTGATGTAGGCATCGGCCTGCAGCAGCATCGCCGAATCCGGGGGTGTAAATGAGGACAAAATCGATACGGCCCGCGGCGCGGTCCAGTCGCCGAATACCGCACCAGCAGCGAACAAAATGACTCCGGCCACACCAAAAATCAGCATCCAGAACCGTTCCCGGCGACGCAGACCGGGCCAGATGAAAGCCAAAATCTGAAAAATCCACCACGGCGAAGCAATAAGCACCCCCAGCCACAGGGACACGCGGATTTTCAGGTCAAAGGCCGCGCCGATGGTCTGGAAGTTCAGGTTGGCCCCGGTGACGTCTTTCATGGGGGCGGTAATGTGTGCCAGCGCGATTCCATAGAGAAACCATCCGCCAATCGTTGCCAGGGCTATGCCCGCAAATGACCAGATTATGCGTTTTCGCAGTTCAGCAAGGTGCGCGGTCACCGTCATGACGCCTTCTGAGTTGGCATCACGATTCTGGTCGGCGGGTTTCTCAGTGGGCACTGGAGCGGTTACTTAGCGGCATCGTTGCCTGAGGCCGGGTCAGTTTTCGAGGAATCGTTGGCGGCGTCATTTTTGCTCTCGATAGCTTTTCCGTCAGCCTTGGTGTCCTCGGTCAAATCGTTGAGTTCTTCCTTCAGGACTTTTGCGGATTTGCCCACGTTGCGAGCAATTTCCGGCAGTTTCGAGGCACCGAAAACCACGACCAAAATAATGATGACAGTAATCCACACTGCGGGGCTTACGCTGAACAACATCACATGTGCCGGAACCATTAATCTCTCCTCTGTATAGGGCTAAATCACCACAAGTTTATCAGTTTACGCGGGCTTTTCTTGACGGGGAGTGGCCGGAGGAGCGTCTGGAGGCTTGGCCGGAGGGTTAGCAGGGGAATCGTCAGGTTTAGGGTCTGGCGACGGTTTGGGGTTGTCCGGGGTTTTTCCCGGCACAAGGCCCGGTGTGGCGGCTTTCTCGATACTGGTGGCTTGTTCCATCCACAGCTGCATTTCTTCGGCCACCGCGTCTTTAATCATCTTGCGCGGGTCATATTCGCGCGGATCAAAATTTTTTAAATCTACGTTGAGGCCGGACTTGGTGAATTTCGCTTCTTCGCGCAGACGGGCGGACCACGCCCGCAGCCACTCGATTACTCCTTTGAACCACAGCAGAGCTTGGGCGGCGTGCTTCGGGCCGATGACGATGACACCCACGACCAAAATGAGCAGCAGCTCCGAACCGCTGATCCCAAAAAATTCCACCTGACAATTCTAGTAAGGGAAACGATTTCCTGCATATATTAGAAGGGTCAGTTCAGAAAACTAGCCCCGAAATGGGGATGTTCCCAGAAAGACTTGTGATGGAAAATACCCTGCCTATGAACCACTTGAACGAACGCGGCGAGGCCCGCATGGTGGACGTGTCAGCGAAAAGTGAGACGTTGCGCGAAGCGCGGGCACGTGCCGTAGTCAGTGTATCGCCTCAGGTAGCCGCCGCTTTGCGGGATAATCGAGTCCCGAAAGGAGACGCCTTGGCGGTGGCGCGCATCGCCGGGATACAGGCCGTGAAACGCACCCCGGAACTGCTCCCGTTGGCCCACCCCTTGGGAATCGACTACGTAGCCCTGGACATCACCCAGGAGGGCGACGAGGTCATTTTGCGCTCCACGGTGAAATGCGTGGAACGTACCGGCGTGGAGATGGAGGCCTTGACCGCGGTGACGGTGGGGGCGTTGGCGTTGGTAGACATGCTGAAAGGGGTGGACCGCCAGATTACTTTGCGCGAGGCTTTCGTGACCTATAAATCCGGGGGACGTTCGGGGACGTGGGAGCGGGAATCATGAGCCACACTGAACAGTCTTTGCCGTCACAGACACCGGCTTGTGTCATTACGGTTTCCGATTCCGTTTCCGCGGGTCTAAACCCGGATCGGTCCGGTCCGTTGGCGGTGGAATTGCTGGCAGACCTGGGATTCGTGGTGACCGGACCGGTGGTAGTTCCCGACGGAGTGGACTCTGTTCACAAGGCCGTGTCGGCGGCGTGTCGCAGTGGGGCGCGGCTGGTCTTTACCACGGGCGGAACGGGGATTAGCCCGCGTGACCTCACTCCCGAAGCCGTTGAGGGCCTAGTGGAAGCCCGTTTGAGCGGAGTGGAGGCCGCGTTGCTGGAACGTAACCGACAGGCTGGGCCCCTGGGTATGCTGTCTCGGCCTGTGGTGGGGATTTCCACGCGGGCAGCAGGAGCCGCGCTAGTGGTGTGTGCCCCCGGTTCTCCAGGCGCCGTGCGTGATACAGTAGAGGTTCTCACACCGGTGTTGGGTCACGTTTTGGCAATTTTGGACCGGGACACTTTCACGTCAACAGAGTGATTTTTTCAGTGAATATTCAGCCAGGTAGGAGTACATTTTTGGGTGCTTCGGTTAGTGCTAACCCTGGTTACAATTCGGAGATTCGTCCTAGAGCAGGAGGCAGTTGGCTGACATGAAAACCACGATGAGGTTGGTTGGGGCAGCGTGTGTAGCAATGACGGCAGTGGCGCTTTCGTCATGTGCGTTAGCAGGAAAACCGGGGGCGATGCAGTCCTACGATTTTAATTCCATCAAACCCGATCCGGTTATCGCGGCGATGGTGCCGCAGGCAAACCGGGATACGCTGCGGGTTGCGATGGAACTGCATTATTCCCCGGCGGAATTTCTCGATGACGCCAATCAGCCTGTGGGCTATGAGGTCGATGTCTTGAAAGCTCTCGCTAAGGTAATGGGCATCAAAGAAGTGCAATTCATCGACGAAGATTTTGACTCCATCATTCCCAAAGTTAACGAGGGCACCGATGATTTGGGCATGGCCGCTTTGACGTTGAATAAAGAGCGGCTTCGTCAGGGCAATATGGTGTCCTATGTTGAGGCAGGTTACAGCTATGCAACCCAGCGAGATAACCCGAAGGATTTTGACCCGGTCTCGCCCTGTGGATTTACCGTGGCGGCGCAGTCGGACACCACGCAGGCCGATACTTTGCAGGCGGCCAGCGATCAGTGCGTGTTAATCGGTAAGTCGCCGGTCACCATCATTACTGAGCCGGATCAGGACAAATTGATTTCCCAGGTCGACCAGGGAAGCATTGATGCCATCATTGGAGAAACGCCCATTTTGGCCTATAACCAGGCAAAATACCAGAATTTTGAGATGTTCGGGGAGCCCTTCGAGACGGCTCCGCAGGGTCCTTTCATCGCGAAAGACAATGCGGAGTTGGCCAAAGCGGTGCGCGCTGGTCTGCAAAAAATGATGGATACGGGAATGCTTGCGGATGTGCTTTCTCCCTGGGGTGAAGAGACTATAGCGTTGCACTACGCCACGCTAAACCCGCCGATTGCCTGAAATCCCTTTCAAATTTTTCTCTCTGGGATACTATGGAACGGTAGAGTTGTTGGCGATGCCCCTTTTCAGGGGAGGAAAGCAAAGGCAATGAAACTCATAGTGAAGATGATCTCGGCAGCAGCGGGTGCAGCTTTGTTGGGAGCAACGCTTACTTCTTGTTCCGGCTCGACCAGTTCAGCGGAAGTGAAATCCTATAACTTCGATTCCATCAAACCGGATTCTGAAATCGCGGCGATGGTGCCGCAGGCAAACCGGGATACGCTGCGGGTCGCGATGGATATTCCCTATTCTCCCGCCGAGTTCTTCGATGACAACAATCAGCCGGTGGGCTACGAAGTCGATGTCTTAAAAGCCTTGTCAAAGCTGATGGGCGTGTCGGAACTGAAAATTGCCGATGAAGAATTTGACGCAATTATTCCCAAGGTTAACGATGGCACCTATGACATCGGCATGGCATCCATGACTCTCAACAAGACCCGAATGGCTCAGAACAATATGGTTGCCTACATTAAATCGGGATATATCTATGGCACCCAGGCGGGCAACCCCAATAATTTCGATCCCGCCAACTCTTGCGGATTGAAAGTCGCCACCCAGGCAGACACCACTCAAGCCGAAACTTTGCAGGCGGCCAGCGATTCTTGTGTGAAAGCTGGAAAACCAGCGATACAGATTGTCTCTGATGCTGACCAAGATAAGTTGGTGCAACAGGTTGCGGACGGAACCTTGGATGCCATCATCGGGGAGAGCCCAATTATGGCTTACGCCGAGTCGAGGAATCCGAAATTCGCCACTATCGGTGAGGCTTTCCAGGTGGCACCGCAGGGCCCGGTCACTGCGAAAGACAATCCTGAGCTGGCCAAAGCCATTCAAGCCGGTCTCCAAAAGATGATGGATACGGGAATGCTGAAAGAAGTACTTGCGCCCTGGGGCGAGGAATTCATCGCGCTCAACTACGCAACCTTAAATCCGCCAATTGCTTAATTTTCTTCAGGGAGGAAATGAAAAATGCGTTTTTCATCAATGATTAAATTCACTATGAGTATTGTGCTGGCGCTCACTATTTTGGGCGTAGCCGCTCAAATTGGCACTATCATCGCGACAGGTCAGGTCAATCGGGCCCAAGACGAATCCAACCGGCGTAATAACGGGATTGCCTACATAGAGAATGCCCGGACACATATGGCGGATAATGCGCGAGTATTTGTGATTTCCGGCCTGGAAGAAGCCATGATGGATTACTTCAACCAGGTCTATGTGAATCGCGATATAGAGTACGGGGCTAGCCTCATCGCCGACAACGGTGGTACGGAAGATGAAAGCAAGCTGGTGCAGCAGTCTTCGGAAGCAGGAAAAATCACTCAAGAAACTGAGACTCACGCCATGGCTTTGGCTGCTTTGAGTCGCGGAGCTGACTTTAGCGCTCTGCCCAACGATTTGGAAAACTTCCAATTCTCGCCTGAGAAATTGGCTATGGATGCGGAGGCACAGCTGCAAACAGCCTCAGACCTGGTGTTTGGAGAGACCTACTCCAACTCGTACAAGTCCGTGATGTCGCCTTTGAATATGTTGAATCAGCTGGAAACCGGGGCTGCCAATGCGGCCGATACGCAAATGGGTCGAGCTGCCTCCCTGCAAAAGGTCACCATCTATATTTTGATTGCGATATTTATTATTTTGGCTGTGGTGGTACTGCTGTTCCTGATTGCGGCACTACGAACTGTCCGGTTGCCTTTGTCTCGGCATACTGTGGCTTTGCAGAATCATGATCAGTATGATTTGGGTTTTCGGTTGCGTGATGATACGGGTGTGCCGGAGATTCGGGATTTGGCGAGGGCTTTTAATGGTCAGAATGATCAGGTTAATGAGTTGATTGGTGAGGTTAGTGGTACTTCTGTGGGGTTGCAGGAGCATGCTGGTAATTTGGCTGATACGGCTGCCCAGTTGGATGAGACTGCTCAGGATACGCGGGCTAGGGCGGCGGGGGCTGCTGAGCAGGCGCAGTTGTTGGCTACGAATATGGATACTTTGAGTGCGGCTATGGAGGAGATGCAGGCTGCGATTCGTCAGATTTCTGAGTCGGCTACGTCGGCTTCGCAGATTTCTGAGGAGGCGGTTGAGTCTGTGGGTTCGGCGACGAAGGTTATTGATACGTTGGGTGAGTCTTCGCAGTCTATTGGGGAGATTACGAATTCGATTACTTCGATTGCGGAGCAGACGAATCTTTTGGCGTTGAATGCGACTATTGAGGCGGCTCGTGCGGGTGATGCTGGTAAGGGTTTTGCGGTGGTTGCTGGTGAGGTTAAGGATTTGGCTGCGCAGACGGCGGCGGCTACGGCGGATATTTCTGAGCGGGTGAGTTCTATTCAGGAAGACTCCACCAAGGCGGCTGAGGCTATTACTCAGATTAGTGAGATTATTTCGCGGATTAATGATTCTCAGCAGACGATTGCTTCGGCGGTTGAGGAGCAGACGGCGACGACGAATGAGATGTTTGGTGTGGTTCGTGGGGCTGCGCAGACGACTCAGGATATTGTGGGTTCGATTGAGACGGTTTCGTCTACGGCGGAGAGGTCTGCGGAGGGGGCGCGTACGACTTTGGAGGCTGGTCAGGCCGTTGCTGATTCTTCCAGCCAACTAAGCAAACTCGTCTCCCGCTACCATCAGTAAGGGCGGGGCTGCAGCGGTCTAAAGCATCCCGACAAAGGTTCCGCACAGAATCTTGGTAATCATCGCTACGGGATAAGCCATGGCGTAGCCCAGGGAAACCCGAGGGTCGGTGTTGGTTTGGTCATTAGCGAATCCCAACACCGCCGGCTGTGTTTGGGCGCCGCCCATGAAGCCGGAGAGCTTCGTGCCTCCCATTTTGGCCACCAGACGCATCAGGATGAACAGGGTGAGACCAAAAAGATTGGTGATGATGAAGCCGAGAAGCAAGATCTTCCACCAATCCCCGCTGGTGAAAGCGGTTTGAATGGAGCCTCCGGCATTCGTTCCGGCCTGTGCCAGGAACAGTAGCAGACCGATTTCGCCCAAGACCTGACCCGTAGTGTAGGGCAGAGTCGTAACGAATGGACCGATGCGCCCCACGCGGCCCATAATCAATCCCATAATGATGATTCCGGCGGCATACCCGATGTTGAAGTATCCGCCTCCGGGGTTGGGAATGGGAATCTCACCAATGAGGAAACCTAAGGTCATCCCGATGCCCAGCGCTACCGGGTTGAGTGAGGTGAGTCCGCGGGTGGAATCGCCCAGGTATTTGGTGATGACCGAGATGCTTGATTTCGGCGCCACCACGCGTAGCCGGTCGCCCAGCTGCAACGTAAAGTCCGGGTAAGCCACCATGTCTACGTCTCCGCGTCGAACTCGTGACACCGTGGCACCAAAGCGGTCACCCATGTTCAATTCCGCAATGGTCTTGCCAGCTTTGGAGGCATCAGAAAGAGTAATGCGTCGATAGTCGAGGTAGCTGCGGTCAGTCTGTAGCGAATGGGAAGACGAATGGCCCAATTCTTCGATAATGGTGTGAACGGCTGAGGCTTCCCCGACAATGGTAATCAAATCGCCGGGGTTGAGCGTATCAGACATATTGGGTCGGGTAATCGGTCCTTGTTCGCCGCGGCGCAGACGTGAAAAAGCTAACTTTTCGTTGAATCTCTCAAAAATTTCGCCCAAGTGGGGGTGGGTGTCGATTTCCACCCGAATCGTTTTGGACACGACAGGACTGGGGGCGTCCCGGTCATTTTTGCCTTTTTTCAGTGCCAGGGACGCGAAAAAGAGCATTCCGAGAACGCCGTAAAGGTAGGCGATGGAATAACCGATCGTGGCCGTGGCGATATCCCCGGACGTTTCCCCTCCCGCCTCGAGCATCGGAGTGTTCGTCAGTGCCCCGGAGAGGGTTCCCACAATTTGGCTGATTGGCATTCCCAGCAAGGTGCCGATTCCCACCGCGACAGCACTGACTCCCACATAGGCTCCGACCAACAGGAGGATTGATTTCCAGGCAGTTTGTAGGGTCGCAAAAAAGTTCGGACCAGAGTTTGAACCAATACAAAATGCGAACAAAGAGAGTCCCAGTACGGCGATTTCTTTCGGAATCATGAGCTTTATGCCCGAAGCACTGGCCCAGGCGGAGACGCCGATAGCGAGGAACAACACCGCGGCTGCGCCCAGAGAAACACCTTTGACTTTGATGTGCCCAAAGGCCATGCCTATTCCCAATAAAGCAGCTAAAAGGACAATTGGGTGGGCTGCGAAAAATTCGAACAAAATGTCCTCCAGAGACGTAGTGATAAATCAACCTTGTGGTCGGGAAAACCAACAAAGTCAGTCTATCAGCGCATACTGAAAGAATCGTCAGTGTCGGCATTAAGAACGGGGTGGGTGTCGACAATTTCCTTGTCTTGCAACCAATTTCGATCCGTGAGCATGCGGGCTGTGGAAAGTCCGATGCCGATGGCCAAAATGACCACGGACACTTCGCTAAGGGAGGCGATAGCTCCTATCGTGTTCCCTTCGTTGAGGTGTACTAAAGCTGAATAGAGAGGGACCCCGGGAACCATCAGCACCGCTGCCGGCACGGACAGCGAGACTCGTGAATAGTTAAAGTTCGACAGACGGGAAATAACGTCAGCAAGCAGACCGATTGCCAGCGCCTCCATCCCTACCGAAAACTGCCAATTGAATCCCGATTCCACAACGAAAAAACGCAACGGATTGACCAGAGCGCATATCAACCCGGCATAGACGCACAGTCGTCGGGTCGAATTGAACAGCATGGCGAACCCGGCAGAGGCCACAAATGAACAGAATGTTCGAGCGAGGTACAGCCAATGCCCCTCCAGAGGCGGGTTCACCGCGGGGTCTACTGCCCACTGGAAGATTAGGGACACAATCCACACGCTCGCTCCGGCTGAAATGATCAACATCAAGGTATAAACCAGGCGCGGTATCCCGGCGGAAAGGTCCAGGCGTACCAAATCGAGCATCGAGGTAATGAGAGGGAAACCGGGAACCAAAAACAGTACCGCGGAGACAATTCCCACCCGGAATCCGAGAGGATCAGCCGTTATCCAAGGCGGTATAGCCGCCAGAACTGCTGGTGAATAGGCGCGCTGCAGCATTGTCTCCAGCAGCACGGCGCAGCCGATGTAGACCAGAGAGGCGGCAAAACCAGCGGTCATCCAGACCGCAAAATGGTTTGTTTTCTTTGACATCATCATCCGACGCACGGTTTGCCCGAATCCTGCCGCTAAACCGGCCAGAACGCACTCGATGAGCCCGCCGCGGTTCAGGAAACAGAAACAGGCGCAGGCAAAACCCGCTGCCAGAGTGTTGGCAACTTTATTGAACTCAGGCTTGTAGGACTCAATGCGATCCATGAGCCGGTTTGCCTCGCTGACGGGTGTGTCCGGTTTGATGTTTTGGATAAAGAGCCGGAGTCGATCAAGTTTGGCCGCGTTGGTGCCAAAGTCCCTCTGTTCTGAGATTTCGGTGCGTGAAAAAGGTCGCAGGTAGACGGTAGAACTGATTTCGCCGAAGGTGACTTGGACGTGGTGCTCATCGGCTCCCAACGCGGTAGCCAGGCGCGCCATAGAAATCTTAATTCGGTAGGCAGAAGCTCCACAGCTTTGCAGCATATGGCCTAAACGCATAATCGTGCGGGACACGTCCGTGAGCTGGATACGGATTTTCTCGTACTCCACCATGCTCTGGGTATTGACTTCAATAGGCTCGTCAGCAGCTTTTTTCTTGGGGGTAAAGGCGCGGCTGCGTTCGCTGCGAAGCCGTTCCAAGCGTCGCGATAGGAACGCCGCGGTCCGATCTTTTATTGGGAAATGCAATCTCTGTAACACAACCAGATTTAACCATCTGTCGGGTGCGAATTTTCGGGACTAAGGGCACAGCCAGCGACAACAATAAGGCTAACCTGGGTTTTAGAGCGCCAGTTGCCGCCGTTTCCGGGTTTACGGTGGATTATTTGCCCCTTAGGAAAGCGTCTCATTATTCGGTTCAGAATCCACATAGTGAGATTTTACCCTTGCGAGTTTTCTTCCTTTTCGCCCCAGAGTTACAGTTGAGTGCATGAGCGAACCAGAAACGAAATCCATGGGAGCCTATGGCCCCGAGGAGACCCCCAACGAAATTGATCCCGCAGCGCGCGGCGAAGTCATGACCGGTGCGAAAGCTGTCATTCGTACCTTGGAGGAACTGGGAGTGACCGATATTTTCGGGATTCCCGGTGGGGCGATTCTCTCCACTTTCGATCCGCTGTATGACTCCCAGAAACTAAACTTCGTGCTGACCCGCCACGAGCAGGGAGCCGCCCACGCTGCTGAGGGCTACGCGAAATCCACCGGGAAAACCGGGGTAGCGCTGGTGACTTCGGGACCGGCCGCCACGAACCTTCTGACCGGTCTGGCTGACGCCATGATGGATTCGGTCCCGGTGGTCGCGATAACCGGCCAGGTCGGAGCGGAGTCTATCGGTACTGATGCCTTCCAGGAATCCGACATCGTTGGTGCCTCAATGCCCCTGACGAAACACAGTTTCCTGGTCACTCGTCCCGAGGACATTCCCTCCCGCCTAGCTGAGGCCTTCTTCATCGCTTCCTCCGGGCGACC
Organism: Mobiluncus sp.; assembly: GCF_985070215.1. Taxonomy (NCBI): domain Bacteria; kingdom Bacillati; phylum Actinomycetota; class Actinomycetes; order Actinomycetales; family Actinomycetaceae; genus Mobiluncus; species Mobiluncus sp. The sequence goes on from NZ_CFKZQR010000034.1 coordinate 18,091, forward strand.
CGGACCGGTTTTGGTGGACATCACGAAAACAGCTCAGAATAAAAAAATGGCCTTTACCTGGCCTCCGCCGATGGAGCTACCCGGATATAAACTGCCTGGCAAGCCTTCCAAACAGCAGGTCGCGGCGGCGGCCACCGAAATCGCGGGGGCGCATCGACCGGTGCTCTATATTGGCGGCGGGATAATTGCCGCCGATGCGACCTCGGAGCTGAAAGAATTAGCTGATGCCACCGGGGCTCCCGTAGTCACCACCCTGACCGCGCGCGGAGCCTTCCCGGATGACTCTCCGCAGCACATGGGAATGCCGGGGATGCACGGTTGCGTGTCTGCGGTGCTGTCGATGCAGCAGGCAGACCTGCTGATTGCGCTCGGTACGCGTTTCGATGACCGGGTCACCGGAGACGTGAAATCCTTTGCTCCTCACGCCAAGGTCATCCATGTTGATATCGATGCGGCCGAAATCTCAAAAATCCGTCAGGCCGATGTTCCTATCGTGGGAGATCTAAAACCAGTCATCGCCGCGCTACTGCGGGCACTGCCCCAAGCCTACAAACAGTATGGCCGGCCGGACTTAACCCCGTGGATGAAGTCCTTGACCAAACTGAAAGACAAGTACCCCGCGTACTTCGACGATACACTGGACGGCCTGGTCAGCCCGCAAAAGGCTATCAAGGTGCTTGACGAGGTTAGCGACGATGACGCGATTGTGGTCACCGGGGTCGGCCAGCACCAGATGTGGGCGTCCCAGTTCATGACCTACCGTTACCCGCGCACCTACATTTCGTCTTGCGGTCTGGGAACGATGGGATTCGGCGTCCCCGCCGCGATGGGCGCAAAAGTCGCCAATCCGGATCGGGAAGTCTGGCTCATAGACGGAGATGGTTCGTTCCAGATGACGAATCAGGAACTGGCCACCTGCACCCAATCGCATATCCCGATAAAGGTGCTTCTCATCAACAACTCCTCGCTGGGGATGGTGCGTCAATGGCAGACCCTGTTCTATAACGAACGCTATTCTCAGACCGACCTGCATGACGGAGCCCGCAACCTCGATGAGGCAAACCGGGTGGGAATCCCCGATTTCATGCTTTTGGCAAAAGCCTACGGAGCTGAGGGAATTAGGGTTACCGACCCGAAAGACCTGCGAAAAGCCCTGGAGAAAGCTCACCAGATTGACGACCGTCCGGTCGTAGTCGAGGTGCTGGTCAGCCCCGATGCCATGGTGTTCCCGATGGTTCCCGCCGGGCAGACCAACGACAAAGTCATTTATGCCCCTGACAAGACTGTGACCTGGGAGGACTAAACATGAGTATGACGCATACCCTGTCGGTGCTTGTCGAAAACAAGCCTGGCGTTTTGACCCGCGTGGCGGCGCTATTTGCCCGCCGTGCCTTTAACATTCAATCCCTCGCGGTGGGAGAAACTGAGAAACCCGAAATTTCGCGCATCACCATCGTGGTCGATGTTTCCGAAGTGTCCCTGGAACAGGTCACGAAACAGCTGAACAAGCTGGTGAACGTACTGAAAATCGTGGAGTTGGAACCCGAACGAGCCGTCGAGAGGGAACTCATGCTCATCAAAGTTTCGGCTGACGACACGAACCGAACCGCGGTACTCCAGATTGTGGACCTGTTCCGGGCTCATGTCGTGGACGTGTCGCGGGGCACCCTGGTCATCGAATCCATTGGTTCTCCGGCAAAACACGCGGCTCTGTTGCGCGAGTTGGAGCCTTACGGAGTTCGTGAAATCGTCCAATCGGGCAACGTCGCGATTGGACGCGGATCGAAGTCCATCACCGATCAAATTTAGGGGCAAATTAACCGGACTTTGCCTAGTCTTTACAAGGAAAAACACCCTATATCTTTTTCAACGAAACACCTCTACAATTAATTAAGGAGAAAAATCATGGCGGAAATTTATTACGAAGACGACGCTGACCTGTCGCTCATTCAGTCTCAGAAGGTGGCCGTAATTGGTTACGGCTCGCAGGGTCATGCCCATGCGCTGAACTTGCGCGATTCTGGGGTCGATGTGGTCGTGGGCTTGCGCGAAAGTTCCTCCTCCCGAGCGAAGGCCGAGGAACAGGGCTTGATGGTGAAAACCGTGGCGGATGCCGTGAAAGAAGCCGACGTGGTCATGATTCTGCTGCCTGACCAGGTGCAGAGCAAGGTCTATGCCGCCGAAATCGAGCCGAACCTGAAGCCGAACGCCGCCCTGTTCTTTGCTCATGGGTTCAACATCCGTTTCGGCTACATCAAGCCCGGTCCCGGCCACGATGTGTGCATGGTGGCTCCCAAGGGTCCGGGGCACGTGGTGCGCCGTACTTTCGTTGCCGGTCAGGGTGTGCCAGATGTTATCGCCGTGGAATGCGACGCATCCGGACGCGCTTGGGAACTGACAAAGTCCTACGCGAAAGGCATCGGCGGAACCCGCGCGGGCGTTATCAAGACGACCTTCACCGAAGAAACGGAAACCGACCTGTTCGGTGAACAGAACGTGCTGTGCGGCGGGGTGTCTAAGCTCATCCAGTACGGTTTTGAAACCCTGGTCGAAGCTGGCTACCAGCCCGAAATCGCCTACTTCGAGGTGTGCCACGAGATGAAGTTGATTGTGGACCTCATCAACGAAGGCGGTCTGTCCAAGATGCGCTGGTCTATCTCCGACACGGCCGAATACGGCGACTACATCTCCGGTCCGCGCGTCATCACCCCCGACGTGAAGGCCCACATGAAGGACGTCTTGGCGGATATCCAAAACGGCAGCTTCGCCAAGCGTTTCATGGACGATCAAGCTGCCGGAGCCCCTGATTTTAAGCGTCTGCGCGCCGAAGGCGAAGGCCACCAGATTGAAAAAGTCGGTGCCGAGCTGCGCCAGATGTTTACATGGAATACCAACAAAGACACCGATTATGTGGAGGGCCACGCCGCTCGCTAATCGCTTAGCACAGATAAGGACATCGTGATGAAAAAGTTAATCCCCATTTTAGCGTTGGCTTCAGTTTGCGCTGCGTGGGGGTCAACTTTTTTTATGGTAAAGGATCATGTCCTGGATGATGTTCCAGCATCTGACTTCCTGACCGTGCGCTTTACTCTCGCGGCCCTGATTGCTTGCGCGTTGTGGTTTCGGGAACTGCGCACGGCGGGCTGGAAGACGCTGGCTCTCGGCTTCGGGGCGGGGGTTCTCTACGGTTTGGGTCAATTGGCGCAAACTTGGGGATTGAACCTGACCTCTCCTGCCACCTCGGGATTCATCACCGCCATGTCCATAG
>NZ_CFKZQR010000035.1:0-21257 GCF_985070215.1 Mobiluncus sp.
CCAAGGTTGCGGCGGGGTCGCTGAGGCAAGCGTAGGAATGCACGAAATAGAACCTCTGTCCATCAAGCCCCGCCAACAGCTGGGACTGAGCCGGAACATGCACTTTTGACCAGCCCATATGCGGTAAACGCGCCGCTGGCAGAGCAGTCACCATTCCCGACCATTGATCCAGCCCGGCAGTGACTTCTCCGTTTTCGTCGCCGCTTTCAAACATGACCTGCAAGCCGACACAGATACCCAGTACCGGGCGACCTCCAGCGAGCCGACGTTCAATCATCAGAGGCGCCCGCGAGGCTTGCAGGGAACGCATTACTGCCGCGAAGGCTCCCACACCGGGAACGACCAAACCGTCTGCCTGGGCGACTTCAGTCGCGTCAGCCGAGAGCGATACTCGGGCTCCTGCCCGCTCGAGGGCGTGCGCGACGGAAAGCACATTGCCGTATCCGTGATCCAACACGACGACTTGAGGATTGGTCATGAGGCGTCCCCCCGCCCTTCTGAGTCCTCTCCCCAGACCGCGTCATCGGAGGAATCTGCCTGACCACGTTGACGCCGGCGTTCCTCACGCGAATCTTTAATGCCTTTGCCCAGCATCCGCAACGCTTTCCAGCGAGGAATGTCGACGGTATCAACCGCCCCGTCCACCTCCGCCGGATTGACCCTTCCCAGCACCAAATCTTCAATCTCCAGGGGCATTTGGGCAATGACCAGTCCCGCCGGTAAATCCGCCTCGAAAGCCTGATTAGCCCAGCGGCCTGCCAGGACTTGACCGGTCACTCCGGGTTCCTGTTCGGTACCGGGAGCCAGCAGGGCAGAAAACACGACCACGGGCATCCGAATAATCTCGGTCAGCGTAGACGCCACCGTATCCAAGTCCGAGTCCAGCTCATTGAGGCTTTCGACCAGCAGCGCCATCCCCCACTGTTCTTCGGTCAACTCCAGGTTTTGCACCACCAGTGCCCCGGCGTCCGTAGGCACCACCACCGCTGAAATCCCGCTCAACGCACACAGCGCCCCCAACGCTTCCGCTGAAGCCACTGGGGTCAGGAAACACGCGGTGGCGCGCCGGTTCACCAACGGAGGCTCGGATTCTTCGGGTAGATCCAGCGTTTCCTCCTGACTTGCAACCGAGGGTTCCGGTGCAAAGTCAACATCTCCCAGTTTGGCGATGAGGTCGGCAAACTCGGCATCGTAGGCCTGCTGATCGCCAGGCTTGTCCCCTCTGTCCTCAGGATTTCGGGCTTCTTGCGGTTCACTCATCACTAGCCTTTCCCGACGCTACAGAGTTCCTTTAGTGGAGGGAACGCCCACCACCCGCGGATCATATTCCACCGCGGCCTTTAACGCCCGCGCCAGAGCCTTAAATTGAGCCTCCACGATGTGGTGCGGGTCCCGGCCCGCCAACAGGCGCAGATGCAGACAAATCCCGGCATTCAGCGCCAGGGATTCAAACACGTGATAGGTCAGCGAACCGGTAAAGTGTCCGCCGATGAGGTGATACTGCTGGCCTTCCGGTTCCCCCTCGCAAACAACGTAGGGCCGTCCCGCCAAATCCACCACAGCATGAGCCAAAGCCTCATCCAGAGGCACGCACGCGTCACCGAAACGGCGGATACCGGCCTTGTCCCCCAACGCTTCGCGCAACGCCTGACCCAGAACTATGGCCGTATCTTCCACCGTGTGATGGACATCAATGTCGGTGTCTCCCGCTGCTTCAATATCCAAATCAATCAGGGAATGACGTGCCAAAGCGGTGAGCATATGGTCATAGAACGGCACCGTGGTGTGTATATTGGCTCGACCCATCCCGTCCAGATTCACCCGCACCTTTACCCGAGATTCCGACGTTTCCCGCGCGACCTGCGCCACCCGGGGCATCCGAGTTTCGTTCATTTCAATACCTCCTTTAGGGCGGAGAGAAACACCTCAGTTTCCTCCTCGGTGCCGACGCTGGCCCGCAACCAGCCCTCGGATCCGACTACGCGGATTAGCACGCCGCGGTCAAGTAAATCTTGCCAGACTTTTTGGCGGTCGCCGAACTTTCCAAAGAAAACAAAGTTCGTATCCGATTCTGCCACGCTCAACCCCATTTCTCGCAGGGTTTTCACCATCCGGTCACGAGTATGGCGCATTTTGTCCACCTGGGCTTGTAGCAAATCTGCCTGGGACAGTGCCGCCAGAGCTGCCGCCTGGGTCAGAGCCGACAGGTGATAGGGCAAACGCACCAGCATGAGCTGGGAAATAATCTGGGGATGAGCCGCCAGATACCCCAACCGCAGACCGGCCATCGCGAAAGCCTTGGACATAGTTCTGGACACCACCAGGTGCGGGTGTGCCGCCAACAGTTCCAGGGCGGAAGGTACCCCGTCACGGCGAAACTCGCCGTAGGCTTCGTCAATGACCACTAGGGTCGCGCTCCCGTGCGGTCCGCTGGTACGAGTAAAACTCAGGATTTCAGCCACGTCCGCGGAGCTCAGGTGGGTTCCCGTGGGATTGTTGGGCGAAGCCAGCACCAGCAGCGCCGGGTGAGCGCGGGCTACAGCTTGCTGTAATGCGGCCACGTCCACGGAAAAATCCTCCCGCCGCGGCACGTCCAACAACTCGGTCAGGGTGTTGCGGGCATATTCGGGATACATCGAGTACGTGGGCGAGGACGACAGCGCCGGATGTCCCGGTCCCCCAAAAGCGCTGAACAGATGATGCATGACCTCGTTAGAGCCATTAGCGGCCCACAACCATTCGGGAGCCACCCGCACTCCGGATTCCCGCTCCAGATAATCGCTCAAGGCCAGGCGTAGAGCCGGAAAATCCCGGTCGGGATAACGATGCAAACTTCCCGCTGCCTCGCGCACCGCCGCGGTAATCGCCTCGACCACGGGAGTCGGAACCGGATAGGGGTTTTCGTTCACATTGATGGCCACCGGCACCTGCAGCTGAGGTGCCCCGTAGGGTTCAAGCCCCGCCAAGTCGTCCCGCACGGGCAGTTGCAGGGAATCTTCCGGCGTGGCGAGGGCGTCTGTTGCACTCATTTACTTGCCTTCCCGACGTGCCAGCAGGGATGCTCCGTGGCCTTCCAGATCCTCGGCATGACTGAATACCACCAGGCGGTCGGTCAGCGCGTACGCAGCTTGTTGCGTGTATTCAATCTGTTGTACGGACTTTAGGAATGCCATCACGTTCAGTCCCGAAGCGTGGGAGGCGGTGCCTCCGGTGGGCAAGACGTGGTTGGAACCTGCCAGGTAGTCCCCCAGCGGCACCGGGGTATAGTCGCCGACAAAAATTGCCCCCGCATTGTGAATCTGTGCCGCCACTTCGCGGGCATCGGCGGTTTGAATTTCGAGGTGTTCAGCTCCGTAAGCGTTTGCCACGGCAATGGATTGTTCGATATCCCGAGTGAGGATGGCACCCGATTGCGGCCCGGAGAGGGCGGTGGTAATACGTTCGTGATGGTCACGTTGGGGAATTTGGCGCTCCAGTTCCGCTCTGACCTGGGTCAGAAGTTCGGTCGAGTCGGTAATGAGGACTGAAGCGGCTGCCGGGTCGTGTTCGGCTTGGCTAATCAGATCTGCGGCGACAAATTTTGGCGTGGCGCTGCTATCAGCAATGATGGCAATCTCGGTGGTGCCGGCTTCCGCGTCGATACCGCAAACGCTGGACACCAAACGTTTCGCGGCCGCAACATAGATATTGCCCGGACCGGTAATGACATCCACAGGTTCAACCAAAACCTGACCGTCGTCTGGCGTTTCTCCCATGGCGCCGTAAGCGAACGCACCAATCGCTCCGGCTCCGCCCATGGCATAAACTTCGCTCACGCCCAATAAGGCGCAGGTCGCCAACACGGTGGGGTGTACCGAGCCGTCGAAAGCCTGCTGCGCCGGGGAGGCCAAAGCAATCTGGCTCACCCCCGCCACCTGTGCCGCCACCACATTCATGATGACCGAACTGGGATAGACCGCGAGTCCGCCCGGAACGTACAGACCCACGCGCCGCACCGGAATCCAGCGTTGCGTAACGGTGCCGCCGGGAATAATTTCGGTGACGACCGGGCGAGGCAGCTGCGCCTCGTGACCTTTCCGGTTATTGGCAATGGACGTTTCAATCGCTTCGCGTAGCCCCGGATCGAGTTCCTGTAGGGCTCGCTCAATTTCAGCGGCCGGAACCCGCAACAGGCGAGGACGCACCCGGTCAAACTGCTCGGCTTGGTCACGCAAGGCTTTCGCACCTTCGCGGCGAACCGCATCGATTAGGGGCACCACCGCCTCCACCGCCCGCTCGACATTGAGAGCCGCCCGGGGCAGCCGCTCGCGCAGCACCGCGGCATCTACGTCTTCTGTTGAAAAATCCACTACGTTGAACACAGTAACATCTTACAGCTATCCCTTAGTAGCACCTTGGGTTAGACCAGCTACAATCCACTTACTGGCGAAAGAGAACAGTATCATGGTGGGAAAAATCGTCAACACAGCGGCTGCGGACATCGGTCCCCATTCGATGTTGAAACTAGATATGAAACTGTTCAAAGCAGTGGGAATTGTCCGTTTAGAATCCGAGTTTATTAGGGTTACAGACAAGAACAGCTCATTCCAGATATTGACAAAGTTAAAGATGAAAGTGGCTGTAATTCCTGGCAACATCACCGGTACGATAATCCGCCAAAGAGCGGAGAACCTGTTCAAACCATCAACCATGGCTGCCTCTTCGAGCGAGTCAGGGACGTTGTCGAAGAACCCTCGCAGCATAATCGAGGAGAATGGTATGGTCATGGCGATGTAGATGAGGATGAGACCCGCTCGAGTATCAACTAGACCCAGGGTGGTGAACATCTGGTAGAGCGGACCAAGAGCGATGAACATCGGTATCATCTGCGTGATGAGAAAGGCGATGAGCACCGCACCTTTCGATCGAAAAGTAAAACGTGACAGCGTATAACCGCTTAGCAGAGCAATCAACGTTGCCACAATCGAACCCAACAGGGCAACCGTCAGTGAGTTGAACATATAGGTGCCGAACTGAGCCTTGGAGAATAGATTCATGTAGTTTTCTAACGAAAAAACACGTGGCCAGTAGCGGACAGGATATTCCGCAATTTGATTGGCTGGCTTAAAAGACGTGAGGAGAATCCAATACAGCGGGAACACCGTAATGATAAACCACAGGCTCAAGCCACAAATTTTGATTATCTTAAGATACATCGGGGTTTTATTTAGCATCATTACTCCTCGTCAAGAGCAACAGATACACTCCGGTAAACACTGTGAGAACGCCGACCACGATGAAGCCCAGTGCGGAGGCCAAACCATAACTGCCCTGCTGGGTGAACTGAATCATCCAAGTTGTGGCGATGTGTGTCTGGTTGCCAGGTCCTCCTCCGGTCATCGCATAGATAATATCCGGGAAGTTAAAGATCCAGATTATGCGCAGTAAAACTGTGAGTATCAAGGTCGAACGAATTGAAGGAATGATGATGCTAAATAGGGTGCGCGTGCGGCTCGCGCCATCAATCGCCGCCGCCTCCAACATATCTTGAGGCACGGATTGCAAGGCAGCCAAAATCATGATTGCAAAGAAAGCCACTCCGTACCAGATGTTCGCGATAATCACGGCAACGAAAGCTAACTCCGGTTTCGCCAGCCAGGGGACGGGAGAATCCACGATACCGACCCGCATTAACAAATCATTGAACACACCGAACTCACTATTGAACATCCACCTGAAGAGTACGCCAATTAAAAACCCTGACACCGCCCAGGGGTAAAAAATAACGGCTTGATACAATCCCCTGAACCTGAATCGATTGCGCAACGCTAACGCTATCAAGAACCCGATTACGAACTGGGGAATGAGAGATGCAGTTACCCAAATGAGCGAGTTCACCATGGTGTGTAGAAACAGAGGATTCGAGATGAGTTCATGGAAGTTACCGAGACCAACAAACGGGGTGTCGTTGAGATTCCACAAGTTCCATTTACGGAAAGCCATCTGGGCACCACGTAGCATCGGATAGTAGGTGAAGATGGCTACAAAGATGAAAGCGGGAGCCAGAAACACCATTATCGTCAGGGCAGACCTGCTCGAGAATGGGCGTCGGCTGTGGGCGCGCCCGCTTTCGGCTAACGCACCCACAGCTTTCTTCCCTGAAAACATCGTAGCTACCCCTGCCACTTTTCTGTCCAGAACTTATCCCAGCCGGAGAGCATCTGGGCGGTGGTCATCTGACCCAAGAGGACCTTTTGCAAGTCCGCTTCTGAACGCTGCATCCATTCGGTCCACCAGGCAACTCCGCGAGGTTCCTCAACGGAAATCCAGGTATCTGGGTTAGACGTCATTTCTACGTAAGCAGCCCAGGGGCCAATCTTGAAGAATTCGTCTTCCCCGGCAGCCTGCAGAATCGGCACCAGAGAGTTTTCCTTCGCGAAAGTGGTGGAAGGATCGCCAGCCAGCCATTTCACCAGTTCTACTGCCTCAGCCTTGTGTTTAGAGAACTGCGTCACACCCCAGCCCGCCGTAGCCATCGGCCATGCGGCTTTCCCCGTCGGTCCCACTGGGTTGGGGGCAACACCCCACTGATCCTCAGTCAGGGACGACTCTTTCACCGTAGCGATTACCTCAGGATCTTGAAGCAGGAAGGCGGTAGAGCCATTGGTGAAGCCCTGCACCATTTCTGCGTACCCCCAGGAAACAGAGGATTCCGGGGAGCCTGTTTTGTATAGCTCCACATATTTGTCTAAGGCAGTTTGAGACTCGGGGGTCGTGAAAATCGTCTTGCCACTCTTAACCTTGTAGGCATTAGCTACGTCAAGGTTGTCTGCGTTGTAGGCTTCGAGAATACTCATCAGCTGCCCTGCAGAGTTGGGGCCACCACGGAAGGCATAACCGTAGCGATTTTGCGCGGGATTCTGAATCTTGGCTGCCTGTTCTACCAAGTCTTCCCACGACTTTGGTGCCCCCTCGAAACCAGCCTGTTTCACCAGGTCAGTCCGGTAAAACAAGCTCAGACCATAGAAACCGTAGGGAATAAAGTAGGACTTCCCATCAGCGTTGATGGTGAATTTTTGAGCCTGATCGGTGAGCTTATCGAGACCATCCCAATTTTTGAGTTCAGGAGCCATGTCGTAGAGCCACCCGTTATTGCTGAAAGGCCCCACAGTCAGATCACGAACTTCTAAAACATCAACCCCAGAACCGGACTGTAGCATTTGCTGTATCTTTTGATCCGCTTGCTCTGTTGGCGGAGAAATCAACTCTACCTTTATATTTGGATGTTCTTTCTCGAAGTCCTGAAGCAGACCTCGAATCAACTCAGTACGAGCAGGATTGGTCAGAGACTCCACCATTTGGAGCTTTACAGCTCCTTGTGAGTCATCTGCATCACTTGAGCTGCAACCAGTTAGCCCAAGGGTCAGGGCAAATGAGGCTGCAATTAACACGGCGATGTGTTTGCGCATTATTCCTCCTTAATCTTTGTTGTTCATAATGTTGGATTCAGTCGAAATCTGGCTCGCCCACTGGTGCAGCAGGGGAAGACCTTCGCTGGCGAGATAGTCAAAATCTGACAATGAGTTGTATATGTGGGTTGAAAAGCGAAGAAACCCTTGACCATGAAAACTTGTGAAAGATAACGCTATTCCCGTCGCTTCGATGAAGGGAATGCGCAACGCATCGCTCTGTTCGCGTGTACGTCCCAAACCGAGAGGCAAACGCGCCAGACGCAATGGACCAACTTTCTGCCCAACGTCGGGGAAAGGATCGTCCATCCACTGACGCAGCGTTACGTCAAGAATCTTCTCTCCCTCGTCAGCCAGATGACTGGACCACTGTCTAACTTTGTCCCAACCAACCGTCTCATCGATGAGATTCCAAGCAAAGGGCGCGGTGAGCCACGCTGTTGTGTCCATAGTTCCGGTGTGGTCAAAACGTTTGGGGAACTCGAGCTCTGCACCCCAGGAATCAATTAAGGGAAATAGCTCTTGATCAGCGTCACGCGAATAGAGCAAAGCAGCGCCGCGTGGCGCACAGGCAAACTTGTGCAAATTCCCGACCCAGTAATCTGCATCGAAGCAAATCGGATTTTCCAAAACGCCTGGGGAATGCGCCCCATCTACCAGGGTAGTAAACCCTAGTTCCCGAGCTTTTTTACAAATCTCGTTAGCCGGAAAACGTCGAGCCGTGGCTGAGGTAACCTGATCGATGACAAGCAACCCAGGGGGGATGTGTTGCATCTTTTCTGTCAGGATATCCACGACTTCTGCCGCTGTGGCGTTCAAGGGAACAGAAACCACATTGAAAGTTCCGCCTGTACGCTGAGACAAGCGCCTGGCTCCCATCGAAACCGCACCGTAACCGTGATCTGTTACCAGGGTGTGCACAGAACCTTGCGCCATAAATCTCTGATAGACAACCGATGCACCTGCCGAAACGTTGAACACAAAAGCCAGGTGTGAAGGGTCCACACTCAAATGCCGCGCCATCTCCTCGCGTGCTCTGCTTACCCGTTCGTGAGCCGCCGAGAACCAACTCACCGGGTTTTTCTCCATCAAGGTACGCAAGCGGTTTTGCTCAGCCTGCACCTCCACGGGTACTGCGCCAAAGGAACCGTGATTGAGGTGTTTACATCTAGGATCGAGAGACCAACTGGGACCTGAGTTATACGAATATACAGTGGAGAACTTCATCGTTCCGACCTCCTTGTCTGACAATTCTAGCACTTTGAGACATTAATGGGGATTATTTGGCATTTTTTTATTTAATTGTCTGACAATTCAAATTTTGGAGTGCTAGAACGTTTTACTTGTAAGGTAGAACTATGCAAGATGCGGTAGAACAAGCCCGCTTGGGGCTGTGCAGAATGATAGCCAGCGGGGAACTAAAACCGGGTCAATCCCTCCCCGCAGAGATTGAGCTGTGCGAACGCTTCGCTGTTTCGCGCAGCTCGCTTCGAGAAGCTCAGAAAATGCTGCGAGTAGCTGGAGTGTTAGATTTACAAAGGAACGCTAGCGCGCGCGTATCCCAACTAACACCAAAGAACGTGGTAGATGCACTTACCGCTATCGTCCCGCTGCTGCCCCTTGAGTCTTTCATCGAGTTATTCACCCTGAGGGAAATACTAGAAGGTTACTGCGCCGCCCAAGCAGCAGCAAGACTCTCAGATGTCCAAATCGAGAAGCTGGAGCAAATCGCTATGGATTTGAGGAAATGTGCCCCAGGGCACGAAGCTCAAATCCTTGATACAGAGTTCCACAAACTCATAACCAGTGCAGCGGACGACCAAGCCATAATTTCCCTGCTCAAAGTGCTGCGTCAACGCGGTAGGGATTACCACATTTATGAAGAACCGGAACGACTTGACTTGAAAAAAGTTAGCGATAACGCTCACCTAGAGATTGTCCAAGCTATAAAAAAACGCGACCCCGAACGAGCCTCATTCTTGGCACGAACCCACGTCCACACCACTAAAACCTGGCTAGAGACTTACCGTCCAAACCCAGACCTTTTTTCTAATAACCTTGAGGATGTCTAGGCACCACAAGTTCGTAAAAAGCCCACTCTGCAGAGAACATGGTGAAGATTTAGAGGCTAGAAGCGTCAAATAGAGTCGTATTCGACAGAGTCTGATCCGGGTGAGACTCCACCGGGGAAATCATGGCAATTTCAGCAGCCGCATTGGATTCTAAGGGGTCAGTTCCGGGGGCAATAATCGAGTCATATCCCAGCATGGCGCGCAGTTCGCCTAAGAAATCCGGCCCGGCATTAACCAGGTGTTCGGATCCCAAGTCCAGAACCTGCAGCTCCCCTTCCTCCAAAATATGTAAACGTACGGGAGCTTGACCGGGGAAACGTTCCAGCAAGGCACCAAAGGCACGCATGTTCTCCGCCGTGCAACGCTCAGCGGGTAGCAATAAATCAACTTCGTCCAGATGATCCAGATGCAACGATAAGTTCGGCACGCTCAGGTCACTGGCGTAAATCGAAACAGATTCATCCTCTCGGTGCAGCCGTCCACCGACCACCACGATATTGTCTTGGATTAGGTCACCGGCAATATTTTCGTAGGTTTTCGCAAAGAAAAGCACTTCCACAGAACCGGTCATGTCCTCGATTTTCGCAATCGCCCACTGCTGACCGGAGCGTTTGGAAATCTTTACATTTACCGCGGTTACCAGACCGGCAATTTTGACCGGGGAATCATTACCTTTGCCCTCATCCGAGGTCAGATCCACGATACGATCCTCAGCCAAACCTTCCAACACCCGTTTCATCCCCGAGAGCGGATGATCCGAGACGTACATGCCCAACATTTCCCGTTCAAACGCGAGCAACTCGTTCTTGGGCCACTCCGGGATATCGGGGATATCGACGCTGGCTGAGCCCAACAGGTTGTCCTGGGTTCCGGCCCCATCCATCTCTAGGGCGGCGAACAGGTCAAACTGTCCGTTAGACTCTTGACGCTTCGTAGACACCACCGCGTCTACTGCTTGTTCATGAATCGCGGTAAGCGCGCGGCGTGAGACCCCGAACGTGTCGAAAGCTCCGGCCTTAATTAGCGAACCGATGGTGCGTTTATTGCAGACTTCCGCCGGAACTTTTTTCAGGAAGTCCGAAAAGGACGTGTAGGCACCTTTTTCTTGGCGTGCCTTGATGATTTCCGCAACTACGTTTTCTCCGACGTTACGAATCGAGGCCAATCCAAAACGAATGTCGTTTCCGTCAGGGGCGAAAGCTCCGTAAGACTGGTTCACGTCGGGAGGCAAGACCCTAATCCCCATGCGACGCACCTCGTTCAGATACATCCCCAGCTTGTCTTTATCCGTCTGAGTAGTCAGCACGGCAGCCATGTATTCGGTCGGAAAGTTTGCCTTGAGATAGGCTGTCCAATACGCAATCAACCCGTAAGCTGCCGAGTGGGATTTGTTAAACGCATAGTCGGCGAAAGGTACCAAAATTTCCCACAGGGTTTTGCAGCAATCCTCAGAATAACCGTGTTCAATCATTCCGTCGTGAAATTTCACGTATTGCTTGTCCAGGACATCTTTCTTCTTTTTGCCCATGGCTTTACGCAAAATATCGGCCTGTCCCAGGGTGAATCCGGCGACTTTCTGGGCGATAGCCATGACCTGTTCCTGGTAGATAATCAGACCGTAGGTGTAGCCGAGGATATCTTTCAGCGGTTCTTCCAGCTCACGATGAATCGGCTCAATCTTTTGCAGCCCGTTTTTCCGAAATGCATAGTTCGTGTGGGAATTCGCCCCCATCGGCCCAGGTCGATACAGTGCCACCAGAGCGGAGATATCGTCGAACTCGGTAGGTCGCAGCTGCTTCAGCAGGGTGCGCATACCCCCGCCATCAAGCTGAAACACCCCCAGGGTCTCACCGGTTGACAAAAGTTCGTACGTCGCCTTGTCATCAACATCCAAACGTTCCAGGTCAGGTGCGGTTTTCCCGTTAATTTTAATGTTGTCCAGGGCGTCGGAAATAATGGTGAGGTTCTTTAGCCCCAAGAAGTCCATCTTCAGCAGACCCAGGTGCTCACAAGTCGGGTAGTCAAACTGGGTAATCATGGCTCCATCTTGCAGACGTTTCATCATGGGGATGACGTCGGTCAAGGTTTCCCGCGACATGATGACCGCACAGGCATGCACTCCCCATTGGCGAACCATGCCTTCCACCCCGGCTGCTAGGTCGAAGATTTGGCGGTTAAACGGATCCTCGGCCACAACTTTGCGGAATTCCTCGGCCTCTTTGTAGCGGGGATGCTGCGAATTGTACATGCCGGACAACGGGATATCTTTGCCCATGACCGCGGGCGGCATCGCTTTAGTGAGCTTCTCTCCTTTTGAGAAATCCGCCCCCGAAATGCGCGCCGCGTCCTTAAGGGCTTGCTTCGATTTAATCGTGCCATAGGTCACGACCTGAGACACCTTGTCCTTGCCGTATTTACGGGTCACGTAGTCGATGACGTCCTGACGGCGACGATCGTCGAAATCGACGTCGATATCCGGCATAGACACCCGCTCAGGGTTGAGGAAACGTTCAAACAACAGTCCATGCTTGATGGGATCCAAATCCGTGATGCGCATAGCGTAGGCGACCATGGAGCCAGCTCCGGAGCCGCGCCCGGGACCGACGCGAATTCCTTTATCTTTCGCCCATTGGATGTAGTCCGAGACGATCAGGAAGTACGAGGGAAATCCCATTTGGATAATAATCTCAACCTCGTAGTCGGCGCGTTTGCGGACTTCCTCAGAGATACCGTTCGGGAACCGATACTGTAAACCACGTTCGACTTCCTTAATGAACCAGGATACTTCGTCCTCTCCAGCTGGCACCGGGAAAACCGGCATGAAGGTGCCTTCCTTCACGTCTGGGAATTCAACGTTGCACTGCTCGGCAATCAACAGGGTATTGTCCAGAGCCTCGGGGATTTCCGCAAACAGTTCGTGCATTTCTTCGCTGGGTCGCAGATAGTAATCCGTGCCGTCAAAGCGGAATCTATCCGGGTTGGACAGCCGATCCCCGGAGTTGATGCACAGCATCGCGTCTTGAATTTCCCGGTCTTCCTTATAGACATAGTGAGAGTCATTGGTGGCAATGACAGGTGCATTGATTTCCCGAGCTAAGCGCAGCAAGTCTTTGCGTACGCGGTTTTCGATGGATAGACCGTGATCCATCAGCTCCACATAAAAATTGTCTTTGCCAAAGATGTCCTGCAGCTCCCCGGCAGCCCGCCGGGCCTCCTGGTACTGCCCCAACCGCAACCGGGTCTGGACCTCCCCGGAGGGACAGCCTGCCGTACCAATGAGCCCCTCGTGATAGCGCTCCAACAGTTCCCGATCAGCCCGCGGCCATTTTCCCATCTGTCCGTCCAGGGAGGCATAAGAGCCCAGCCGGAACAGGTTGTGCATTCCCTCGGTAGTTTGGGACAACAGCGTCATATGCGTATAGGCACCTCGAGCGGACACGTCGTCACCGGCCTTTTGCTGTTCCAAAGTCCCCCACTGCACTTTCGTGGTGTCGAAACGCGAAGTTCCCGGAGTGACATAGGCTTCCAAGCCGATAATGGGTTTAATCCCGGCATCATGACATTCTTGATAAAACTCAAAAGCCCCGAACAGGTAACCATGATCGGTGATCGCCACGGCCTTTTGCTGGTTTTCTACCGCTTTGGCGACCAGCCGCTTAATCTTTGCCGCCCCATCCAAAATCGAGTAGTCAGTGTGGACATGAAGATGGACGAAATCGGATTTGGGCATGGGTTAATCTTAGTCGATTTTTGCTTAGTGAAGCTCCGCAGCCCTAGTCTCCCAGGTGGGGCCGCGAGTCGCGAATTTCGGCCTGACTATTGACGCAAAAGCTCTAAAGCTGCCGCTAAATCTGCTGGTAGCGGAGCCTGCACCGCGACTTCCAGCCCGGTTCGCGGGTGTTTAAACGCCAGCCGACTGGCATGCAGCCATTGCCGCTCCAGTCCCAGCCGAGCCGCCGTTTTCCGATCCGCTCCATATTCTGTATCACCTACCAAGGGGTGCCCGATAGCCGCGAGATGCACGCGAATCTGGTGGGTACGTCCCGTCTCCAGCTGGACTTTCAACAAAGTTGCTCCCGAAAGTTCCTCGGTGACGTCGTAGTGCGTCACCGCGGGCTTTCCACCGGACACCACCGCCATCTTAAACTCACGCCCCGGCGCCCGTCCGATGGGGGCATCAATAGTTCCTACTGGGGGTTTTACCCTTCCCGTGGCTAGGGCGGTATAAATTTTTTCGACCCGGTGGTAGCGAAACTCGTTTTTCAGTTTGCCGTAGGCGAGTTCCGATTTTGCGACCACCATCGCTCCCGATGTTCCCGCGTCTAAACGATGCACGATACCTTCGCGTTCCACCGGACCGGAAGTTGACACCGGAATCCCGGCAGCACGCAGCGCCCCAACTACCGTAGGCCCCTCCCAACCGGGGCCGGTGTGAGCGGCGACCCCGGCCGGCTTGTCCACCACCACCAAATCATCATCGGCATATAAAATTCCCAAGTTTTCCACGCGGGTGACTTCGGGAACATAGCCGGTAGGTTCGGGAATTTCGATTTCCAACAGACTTCCCGGGGTCAGTTGATCGGATTTTTTCAGAGTCTCGCCGTTTTGCGTGGCCGCTCCCGATTCCAAAAGAGTTCCCGCTTTTGCTCGTGACAGCCCCAAAAGCCGCGACAATCCCACGTCAGCGCGAAGCCCCGCAAGCCCCTCCGGTACCGGCAACAAACGACTCACTAATCTTTATCCTTTTCGAGACCATCCTGACCTGTACCCGCTTCGGCGCACCTCGGTTTGGGTTCGGATTGAGGAGTGGCGAACAGCGGTACGCCGCGAACCAGCAAAACGAAGACTACCGCTACCCCAACAACTACGAAAATGTCAGCCACATTGCCGACGAACCAACCGAAGTAATCGATAAAGTCAACGACCTCTCCGGTACCCCATGTCGGACCTTGGAACCTATCTACCAGGTTCGCCAGTCCCCCTCCCGACACAACCGCCAAGGTGTAAGCCCACATCCGGCTATGTGTCGAGAAAGACAACACAGTCAATATAAACACCAATATCAAGCTAAATATGGTCACGACCAGGGTCTGGCCCTGACCAATGGACAAAGCGGCACCGGGGTTGTGAGTGAGGTGCAAAGTTACGTATGAGCCCAGCAGGGGCTGCGGCTCTGTACCGGCAACCAGGAAACGCTGGGCCAGGCGTTTCGTCATCTGGTCGATGCCGCCCACCACCACCATGATTAAAAGCACCATCAGCCAGCGGGAGAAACGGTGGGGATCTCCCGTCGGCTGATGACTAAAGATGGATTTGAACGACAACTTAGTTGGTCGGTGCGGAACTCGCCAAGTCCGAAAGAATGCCTTCCAAGAACGAACTCATCTTGGCGCGATACTCGGATTCGAAAGTCTTGAGCTCTTCAATCTTGCGCTCCAACATGCCGCGTTCTTGCTCCAACTGCGCCAGGACGCGGGAATGCTCTTGCTCTGCCTCGGCAATAATCCGATCGGCTTCGACGCGAGCATCGGCAATGATTTCTTCGCCCTTCTTTTGGCCGTCTTGCACGTATTCGTCGTGCAGACGTTGCGCCATATCCAGCATGGAGACCGCAGAAGTCGACTCGGGGGCCTCTGCAGTAGCCGGAGCAGATTCCACCACCGGGGTAGGTTCGGGAGTGGCCGGCTCGGGAGTTGCTTCTGCCACTGGCGCCACACCGCTGCTCAGTTCGGCAATCTTGCGGTTTGCTTCATCCAGCTCGGCCCGGAGCGCATCACGCTCTTTGGTCAGGGTATCGAGGGTATTCACCACCTCGTCCAAGAAATCGTCCACTTCATCCTGGTCATAGCCTTCGCGGAATTTCGTGGGCTGAAACTTCTTGTTGACGATGTCATCTGTGGTGAGCAACGCCATATTCGTCACCTCGTCCGTATCAGGGGGCTTGCGCCCCGATTTCCAAAACCTTTTGGGCATTCGCACGTTTTGTACAAAAGACATTGTTACACATTTTTTGTTACTTGTGTGAATACTGAGGTTTAAAACTTACTCCGAAAGAGGGGAAATTTGCTAATTGCCCAGAGCGATGAAAATGGAAAAACGGCGTCTAAACCATAAAAGTGAGCCTGACCACCAACCATTGCAGTCCGAACAGGAGGATGAACAACACTAAAAACCCCATGTCAAGCGCCAATCCGCCGATACGAAGCGGAGGTATCAAACGCCCAAAAAAGCGTACCGGTGGATCTGTCAAGGCATAAATCAAGTTAGCCAACACCAAAATAATTCCCCGGGGGCGCCAATCTCTAGCCAAAATCTGGACCCAGTCCAGAACTACCCTCAGAACCAGGATGAAAACATAGACGTTTATCACGTAGTAAATAACCAAGCCGATGAGTCGTACCATATCCACGCAGACAATCCTACCTGACAGCGCTCGGCTAAACAGACCAAGTTTCCCCCACCACTAGATGCGATGGGGGAACCTCAGAATGGAAGGAAATTAGCAGTCACAAAGTCTGCAAAAGGGAGGCCGAGCGATTCGGACTAGCCTCGATAGTCTTAAGGTTCTGCGGGGAAAGCAGGAACACTCGGGTGCCAACTTCCTCAAAAGAACCGCGCAGACCGTAAGTCAAGCCGGAAGCAAAGTCCACCATGCGCTGTGCTTCCTTGGCGGAAAGATAAGCCAGGTTGAGGATGACTGGCACATTTTCGCGCAAGTAGTCTCCTATTTCTTTGGCATCCGAGTACGTGGTGGGCTTGGCCGTCTTAATCCGGTCAATAGTGCCAATTGGCGCCTCAGCAGGAGCGTCCGGGTGGGTGTGCGGAGCAGTTTCCGATTCGGTGGAACCGGGAAATTCATGAAGCTCACCCAAAGGAGCTTCATCTTCGAGGAATTCCTCATCTTCGTAATCGTCGATGTCGGGTTCCCGCAAGCCGACCTTCTCTAAAACGTTACGCAGCGCCAGACCCATAATTTCTCCCCTAGGTTTCGGTGTGATTTGGACAACTGGAATGAGACTATGCGAAGACCGGTGGTTTATTGGGGAATTTTTACGGAGTGTCGCTAATCAGAGCGAAAAATTGCGAAAGCCGCCCCGTCGATGACTGTTAGTCAACGACGGGAACGGTTTCTTTTGGGAGAGAGGAAAAAGTTTCGAGCTGCGCCGGTATCACCCCTGGAGCGCAGTGGAATTATTTCAAAAAGTCCGGAATGTCGAGTTCATCGTCTGCCGCGATGTCGTCAAAGACGTGTTCCAGGCGCAGTGCTGGCGCACGCTGTTCCCGGGAGGAATCAACATAGTCCGGTACGCTCGCCGCATCGGGCGACACTGGACGAATCCCTGAGGTAACGGCTAGAGGCTCCCGCTTTGCGTCAGGAATTCCGTTCAGGCCGGTGAGTTTGATTTCCGGTTGATGCGTCTCTGACTTGGGCCGCAAGGCGCCCACCGCCTCGGTTCCAGCGGGGAACTTCGGGGCTTTCAACTCGGGAACTTTCGCAGCCGGTTCGTGGCGGTGCTGAGCCAGCCGGGCCTCGATTCCGTCAAGGATTTCTTCCTTTTCAGAAGCAGGTTCAGCAGTTGCCGGGGCGGGCTTCGGCGTCGCCGGAGCTTCCGCATTCGGCTGCGGTGCCGTCTGCTGGCTCGGTTCGTTAGTCCGGGGCGAAGCCGGCTGCTTGGCACTCGGAGCGGCCGGGGCGGGACGCGCTGCTGTGGCACGGGCGGCAGATGACTTCTGAGCGGCATGCGCGGAGGTGGCATATCCACCCTTGCCTTCAAAGCCCGCGGCGATAACCGTGACTTTAATCTCATCAGCAAATTCTTCGTTCGGGGCGTAACCGATAATGACGTTAGCGTCTGGATCGGCCAGTTCGCGAACCATCTGGGCAGCATCGTTCATCTCTTGCATCCCTAGGTCCGTCCCGCCTTGGAAGAAGATGAGCACACGGTCAGCCCCGTCCATAGAGCTTTCTAGCAGCGGCGAAGAGATTGCCATCTCTACTGAGCTGAGAGCCCGATCCGGGCCAGTAGCGGTGCCAATGCCCATCAATGCGGTCTTGGCATCTTTCAAAGTGGTGGTCACGTCAGCGAAGTCGACATTGATGGTACCGGGGATGGTGATGATTTCGGTGATGCCCTGTACGGAGGATTGCAGGACCTGGTCAGCGGCACGGAAGGCTTCCAGTACCGAGAGGTTGGCATCCGTAGATTCCAACAGACGTTGGTTAGGAATGACAATGAGGGCATCAACTTGTTCACGCAGCGCTTCGATACCTCGATCGGCTTGTTGCTCTCGACGACGTCCCTCAAATTGGAAAGGCCGAGTAACCACACCGATGGTCAAAGCGCCGAGCTCACGGGCGATACCGGCCACAATCGGTGCCGCGCCCGTGCCGGTGCCGCCACCCTCACCAGCGGTGACAAAAACCATGTTGGAATCGCGCAGCGCCTCACGGATATCTTCCTCGTGAGCAGACGCTGCCGCTTTGCCAACTTCGGGATCAGCTCCAGCGCCCAACCCGCGGGTGGACTCCCTGCCAATCTCGAGTTTGACATCAGCATCCGACATCAGCAGGTCTTGTGCATCGGTGTTAATCGCGATGAACTCGACCCCGCGCAGATTTGATTCAATCATCCGGTTTACCGCGTTGACACCGCCGCCTCCGACGCCTACGACGCGGATGACTGCCAGTGGTGCTGGTTCCATCATGGTTTTCCCCTTCCAACCTTAACCTTGAACTTAAGGGTTAAAGTAATGCCGTCTTTTTGACGCCAGAAATTTAGTGAGTGTTGTGCAATTAACCGGGATGCGCTTCGGCGTGTTTTGGAATTTCAGATTTTTGACGCAGTTTAATTCCCGGCGGCCACACTGTTAGACTGCGAAAGGCAAAATCAATTTTCACTATCTAAAGGAAAAACAATGGTTTTTAAAAAAATTATCAGCCTGGCGGCGGGCCTCGCCGTAGCTTTTTCTTTGACCGCTTGCGGCGGCGATTCATCTAACAACGCCGGCACCGAAGGGGGCAACACCGCGAAAAGCGCGGGCGACAAGTTCGTGGTCGGCTTTGACGCGAACTTCCCGCCTTACGGCTACAAGGACGAAACGACTGGAGAATACACCGGTTTCGACTTGGATCTAGCTGCCGAGGTAGCGGAACGCAACGACTGGACCCTGGAAAAGAAACCTATTGACTGGGATGCCAAAGATATGCAACTCGATTCGGGATCGGTGGACTGTTTGTGGAACGGTTTCACCATGAACGGCCGCGAGGACAAGTACACCTGGTCAAAACCTTATGTAGATAACTCCATTGTTTTTGTAACCCGCAGCGCTGACAACCTAAAAGACGCCGCGGCTCTGGAGGGCAAGACCGTCATTGTGCAGGCTGATTCTTCCGGTTTGGCAGCCCTGGAGGACGAAGCCAACAAGGATTTGCTCGCTTCGTTCAAAGCCCTGAACAAAGTTCCCGACTACAACAACGCGTTCATGAGTCTGGAAGCCGGGGCGGCCGATGCGGTGGCCGTGGACATCGGTGTCGCCAACTACCAGCTGGAGACGCGAAAGAAGGGACTGTTCACCATCATGGAAAAGCCGGTGCAGACCGAACAGTACGGCGTGGGCTTCAAACTCGGCAACGAAGCCCTGCGCGACCAGGTACAAACCACCTTGGATGAGATGATTGCGGACGGTAAGTTCATGGAACTGGCCCAGAAGTACGGCTTGGAAAACGCCGTCATCACCAAGTAAACGTAGCCAAAGTTGAGTTTTCGGTGTCCCTCTTAGCGCGGGACAGCGGTCAGCGGCACCGAAAACTCCTCAGTTTTAGAATGCAACATGAACGAGTGGACTTTCCTTCCTGAACTGGCCTTGGGCTTTGGTCGGACCGTGATTCTGTTCGCGTTGACACTGGTCATTTCCCTCCCCCTGGGATTACTGGTGTACGCCGGGCGGGTGGTCCCTTTTAAACCCCTGAACTGGATAGTTCAGTTCTATATCTCGATTATGCGCGGCACTCCCTTGATGCTGCAGCTCATGGTCGTTTATTTCGGGCCCTATTACCTGTTCAAAGTGCCTATCAGCGCGTCTTACAATTTTTGGGCTGCCATCATTGCCTTTTCAATCAACTACGCTGCCTATTTCGCCGAAATTTATCGCGGCGGTTTCCAGGCTATCCCCCAAGGGCAAACCGAAGCGGCGTTTGTCCTGGGCTATTCCCAGCAGCGCACTTTCTATACCATCAAATTGCCCCAGATGTTTCGCACGGTGCTGCCTTCCATCACTAACGAAGTCATCACCCTGGTCAAGGACACGTCCCTAGCCCAGGTCATTTCTTTCTTGGAAATGTTTTCTATCGCCAGGGAATACGCCTCCACCACCGCTTCCATGGCACCTTTCGTCGCTGCCGGCATTTTCTATTACGTCTTTAACATGGTGGTGGCCGTGACCATGAACAAGTTGGAAAAACGCGTCAGCAAGTATCAAATCTGAAACAGTCACCAGCAAAGCAGGGAATCATGAGCACCGCACTATCTATT
This sequence comes from Mobiluncus sp., assembly GCF_985070215.1. NCBI lineage: Bacteria > Bacillati > Actinomycetota > Actinomycetes > Actinomycetales > Actinomycetaceae > Mobiluncus > Mobiluncus sp. The sequence continues at coordinate 20,053 of NZ_CFKZQR010000035.1, forward strand.
AAAGACATGCACAAGAGCTTCGGCGATTTGGAAGTCCTGAAGGGTGTCTGCGTACAGGTCGAGCAGGGCGAGGTCCTGGCGATTCTGGGCCCTTCCGGTTCGGGGAAGTCCACCTTGCTGCGCTGTGCCACTTTCCTGGACTACATGGATTCCGGGAGCATCGAATACTTCGGAGAAACCGCTCTGACCATGAAAAACGGGGAAAAAACCTCGAGCGGTGATGAAAAACGGTTCCGGCATGACTACGGATTGGTGTTCCAGAATTTCAACCTGTTCCCACACTGGAACGTCATGCGTAACCTCACCGACGCCCCAATCAAAGTTCAGCATCGCAATCCCGCTGAAGTCCGCACCGAAGCCCAACAGCTCCTGGAGCGCATGAACCTGGCAGACAAAGGCAACGCTTACCCCTCCGAGCTGAGCGGGGGTCAAAAGCAGCGCGTGGCCATCGCCCGGGCGCTCGCGTTGAAACCGCGAATGCTGTACTTTGACGAACCGACTTCCGCGCTGGACCCGGAGCTGACTGGTGAAATCCTAGCCATTATCCGCTCTCTGGCTGACGAACGCATGACGATGGTTATTGTCACTCACGAGATGGAGTTCGCCGCCCAGGTCGCTGACCGCGCCGTTTTCATGGACGGCGGGACCGTATTGGAAGAAGGCCCCGCGGAACAGCTCATTCACCACCCCACTCAGGAGCGCACTCGCCAGTTCCTCCACAAACTCCAGGGCGAACAGCCACGCTAACGCCGCTTTTGACCAGGCTGCGGCAAAGCTAAGCAGATTGGGATTCCGGGTGAGACTCGGCAGCCGATGATTCCGCGGCGCTGGCCGAGTCATGCGACATCTGCATCCGCGCCAGGGATGTCAGCATCCGAATCTCGGGGCCCAGGCGCCGCACGGAGGGGAAATTCGTCTGTTCCAGCCCTCCCAACAGCAGCAAAGCGTCAAATCCTTGGTTGCATTCCAGCAGTGCTCGCGCCCGCAGCAGCCGCGCCATGAACCGTGCGTCCCCTTCGGTTCCTTGCAGCAACAGACCGTCAGGTAGGGGATGCGAATCCAGCAGCCCCAGAGAGGACGACACTTCGACATTGCCGTTACGTTCGTCATAACGGGCCGCCAGAGTGGCGGGCGCCCGGCCCCGCCAAACACCAGCCCGGGGGGCGGCCGGGGGGGGGAAGGCGGGGGGCGCGGGGGAAAGACGA
>NZ_CFKZQR010000036.1:0-20343 GCF_985070215.1 Mobiluncus sp.
AAGCGCCCAAAATAGGGGCGCGCCCCCTGGTCAGCCCGAAACGGGCGCATTCCCGCCGCGGCTACCGCCTCACGGCGCTGCTGCGGGTCGAAGTCGGCGAAATGCTGCGGCGGTTTGCCGCGAGCCTGCGCTCGAAAGTTGAGTTCTGCCGTAGCCTCCGCGTGTGTGGCCCCCAACGGCGGTTGTTCGTGGGGCAGAACCTGTCTCTCCATAGGTTTAAGTTTAACGGTTTTCCCGGAACTTCCCGAGCGGGGTCTAGGACAGCACCGGGGCTTGTTGGGAAAAGATAGCGAACTTCAACACGATATAGGCCACCGGAGCTGTCATCAGGATAGAATCCATCCGATCCAGCAGCCCGCCGTGCCCCGGCAACAGGTGACCCATATCTTTAATGCCGAGTTCCCGTTTCAACAACGATTCGCTCAAATCGCCCAGAGTCCCCACTACCGCCATGAAAACACCCAAAATAATCCCGTAAAACCACGGAATCCCAATCCAGAACGTGCCTGCCACGGACACGATAACAGCAAACAGGACCGAACCTGCAAACCCTTCCCAGGTCTTGCGCGGGGAAATGGACGGTGTCATGTGGTGGCGTCCCAGGAATCGCCCGCAGAAATAGCCCCCGGTATCCGAACCCAACGTGACGGATAAAACGAAAACCGCGGTGGCCGGGGCTCCGCACTCCACCGCCAACAAAGCCAGGAAAGACCCCAAGAACGGAATATAAGCCACGGTCAGAGTGCTGACAGTCACGTTCTTGAGCGCATCTTCACCGCGGTAAGGACCCGCCAACTGCCACAACAGGGCGGCCGCCACCGTCAGGAAAGTTGCGGTCAGCATGGCCTCCAATCCGACCTGCCAAGCACAGATGAAAATCCCGATTCCCCCGATGACGACAATCGGCATGCCCAAATGCCGATCCGTAAACCGGATGGCGTGGCGAAACTCGATGAGGCAAGCCACAATCGTCACCACGCACAAGGCCGCGAACAGGGGCTTCACCAGGAATAGGGTCAGTCCATACGCCGCCAGCAGTCCCGCCCCGACCCCGGTGGCCGCTACCAGGTTGCGGCCGGCCTTCTGAGGTTTGTCGGGCGCGGATTGCCCGGGTTTAGGCTCCTTTTTCGCGGATTTCGCGGAAGCAAGAATGCCCCAGCGCGGTCTCCGGCGCTGCTGTGCGGCGCGGTTTTCCCTGCGGCTGGGCCGGGTCACCGGATGCACTCCGGTGTCCTCAGTCGCCGGGGATGCCGCTGGCTCAACAGATTGCGGCTGCTGGAAATCTTCAGTATCAACCATGCTCTAAAACCCAGGTAATAAACGGGTAATAACGGGCTGGCAAGGCCTAGATAGTCATCAACTCTGATTCTTTGGCAGCCAGCAGCTGGTCAATCTCATCGGTGAACTTCTTCGTAATGGAATCGAGTTCCTTTTCACCGCGTTTGATTTCGTCCTCGCCGAGTTCCTTGTTCTTTAGCATGGTTTCGAATTCGTCCTTGGCTTTGCGGCGCAGCGAACGCACGGATTGGCGGCCCTCCTCGGCTTTGGTTTTCGCCATCTTAACGTATTCCTTGCGGCGTTCCTCCGTCAGGGCGGGCAGGACGATGCGTATCGTTTTGCCGTCGTCAGTGGGGTTCACGCCCAAGTCGGCTTCCGCAATAGCGCGAATGATGTCTTGTGAAGCGGACTTGTCAAAAGGCTGGACGATGACGGTGCGCGCTTCGGGAATGTTAAAGGAAGCGAGCTGCTTTAGCGGGGTCGGGGCGCCATAGTAGTCGACCATAATGCCGTCAAACATGGCGGTGTTGGCTCGACCGGTACGGATGGCGGCGAATTCATCTTGGGTGGCGCTCAAGGCCTTTGCCATCATGCTCTTGGCGGATTTGAGGGTGTCTTCAATCAAGGGTTTCTCCTTTGTTCCTTAGCTTTCTCCACAGGTTCCCCGGTGGGTTTTCTTCGTTTCAATCACTTTTCGTTGTACAGCACAGTACCGATGTTTTCGCCCAGCAACGCTCTGGTGACGTTGCCCGGCTGGGTCATGCCGAATACGCGCATCTTCAGCTTGTTTTCCGAACACAAGGAGAAAGCGGCCGCATCCACGACTTTCAGCCCATCGTGCAGCGCTTTCTCATAGCTGACCTCATCGAGTTTTACAGCCTGAGGGTTCTGGCGCGGATCGTCGGTGTACACCCCGTCCACCCCGTTCTTGCCCACCAGCAGTTCCTGGCAGTGGGTTTCTAGGGCGCGCTGTGCGCTAACGGTGTCGGTCGAGAAGTACGGCATCCCCGCACCCGCCCCGAACACGACCACACGCCCTTTTTCGAGGTGACGAATGGCTCGCAAGGGCACATACGGCTCGGCGACCTGGGTCATCGTGATGGCGGACTGTACCCGGGTGCGCACTCCGGCCTGTTCCAAGAAATCCTGCAGGGCCAGGGCGTTCATGACGGTACCCAACATCCCCATATAGTCTGCCCGAGCCCGGTCCAAGCCACGCTGGCTCAGCTCCGCACCGCGAAAGAAGTTCCCGCCGCCAACCACGATGGCAACCTGTACTCCCTGCGTCACCGCCGCGGCGACCTGCTGAGCAATATCGGAAACCACATCGGGGTCGAGCCCCACTTGACCGCCGCCAAAGACTTCACCGGACAGTTTCATCAAAACCCGGCGTTTACCGGGGGCTACTGAGCCGTCGTCGCTCATTTATCTTCTCCCTTGAAAGACCTACATCCTTAGACATTATACGCAAATGCCCCAAAGCCTTCATCGACCCTGGGGCATTTGCTTAGTTCAAATGGTTGCTAAACCCTTTCCGGGTTTACTCGCCAGCCTGCAAACGCGCAAAAGCGGTGACCTTGCCCTTGGAGGCTTCCACAATCTTGCCGACCGTGGTCTTGGGATCCTTGGCAAAGGGCTGTTCGAGCAGCACGCAGTCCTTGTAAAAGCCCTTCATCCGGCCTTCCACAATCTTGGCGACAGCAGCTTCCGGCTTGCCTTCAGCCTTGGTGGTTTCGGTCAGCGTGGCGCGTTCCTTTTCGACTTCCTCGGCAGGAACATCCTCGCAACTGAGGTACTCCGGGCTGTAGGCCGCGATGTGCATCGCGACGTCGTGAGCGACTTCGGCACCCGCCTTGTCGGTAGCCACCAGCACGCCAACGGTCGGAGGCAGGTCCTGGGAAGAACGGTGCAGGTAGACATCGACGGCTTCGCCCTCGACCTGACGCACGTTGCCGACTTCCAGTTTCTCGCCGATAATGGCCGCGACCGCGTCCAAGGTGTCCTTGACGGTGCCGTCAGCAGACTTGGCAGCCAAAAGTTCCTCTACGCTAGCCGCACCGGATACAGCGGCGGCGTCCAGAATCTTGTCCGCCATCGCGATGAATTTATCGGTCTTGACCACGAAGTCGGTTTCCGCGTTGACCTCAACCATGGTGCCACGCTGGCCAGCCTTGGTGTCGGTAACTTTCGCGGCAATCAAGCCAGCGCCAGCGGAGCGGCCTTCCCGCTTCGAAAGGGACTTCAAGCCCTTGACACGAATAATCTTCAAGGCTTCCTCGCGGTCGCCGTTCGCTTCTTCCAAGGCTTTCTTAACGTCAGCCAGACCCGCGCCGGTTTCTTCGCGCAGATCCTTCAGGTCTTGCATACTGTATTTAGCCAATTTTTCCTCCAGTTTCAGAGCAAGTTTCATGCACCGGGAATCTCATATCCCCGAATCTTTTTAAAGGCAGAGCGTGAAACCAATCGTTTCCCGCTCCTGTGCAGCCGATTACTCGGCCTTTTCGTCGGCTTTCTCGCCCTCAGCGGCGGGTTCAGCAGGCTTTTCCTCCGCCGGAGCGGTTTCGGCGGGCTGTTCCGCGGCGGGAGTGTTCGCATCGTCGCCGGCCAGCAGTTCGCGTTCCCACTCAGCCATCGGTTCGGCGCTTTCCGGGTTCTCGCCCAGTTGCTTCTTGGAGCGAGCCACCAGGCCCTCCGCGCAAGCGTCGGCGATTACCTTGGTCAGCAAATCGACCGCGCGAATCGCATCGTCGTTGCCGGGAATGCCGTAATCGACTTCGTCGGGGTCGCAGTTCGTGTCCAGGATGGCCACGACCGGAATCCCGAGCTTTTGGGCTTCGGCAATCGCCAGGTGTTCTTTCTTGGTGTCAACCACCCAGATAGCTGAAGGGGTCTTTGCCATGTCGCGGATGCCGCCCAAGGTCTTGGCCAGCTTGTCCTTTTCACGGCGCATCATCAACAGTTCCTTCTTCGTCAACCCCGAAGCGGAAGTGTCCTCAAAGTCGTACTGTTCCAGTTCCTTCAAACGCTGCAACCGCTTGTGTACCGTAGAGAAGTTGGTCAGCATTCCACCCAGCCAACGTTCGTTGACGTAAGGCATTCCCACGCGGGTGGCCTGTTCCTGAATGGACTCCTGAGCCTGTTTCTTGGTGCCGACGAACAGCAACGTGCCGCCGTGGGCCACGGTTTCCTTAACGAATTCGTAAGCAATATCGATGTCAGCGATGGTTTGCTGCAAATCGAGAATGTAAATGCCGGAACGGTCGGTCAAAATAAACCGCTTCATCTTGGGGTTCCAGCGACGGGTCTGATGCCCGAAATGTACGCCGCTTTCCAAAAGCTGGCGCATGGTAACGACTGCCATGTGGCGTCCTTCTTTCAGTTATGGGACACAGCTACCCCGGCGCGCGCAGCACTCCGGGGACGTCTACGTCCAATTTCGGTTAATGCCTGGTGTCCGCTCGCTTTCCCCACCCCACAGGGACCTGGGGGATTGCGCTCATCACGGCTAGGCTGACGAAAAACCGGCAGCGCCGCGATTGCGAACACGCGAAGTCAGCTGCATGGGCAGCTGCGAGGGTTAACTTTACCAAAACTTCCTATGAAAAAGCCAATTCGGCGCGACCTGGTGCGGTTTTGTGGTTTATCCACAAGCAGGGCCAAATAGGGGTTTTCCACAGGGAAAAAATTATTCTCTGGTGTGGGTGTTCCCTTTCGCGACACACTGCAGTCATGAGAAAAGTTATCATCACGCTTTGCTGTTGCCTGACCTTGAGCCTGACCGGGGTGTCCGCTTCACCAGCCGCCGGCATCACCGCCGACCGAGGCTTACCCGCCGTTGCCAGTTCAGCGACCCCAACAGCCCTTTCATCAGGAAAAACGTCAGGTCTGCGCGACTTCCTGTACTGGCCTACAGGTCACCCGACGGCAGTTCCCCGCAAATTCGACCCACCGGCCCAAAAATGGCTGGCCGGACACCGCGGTATCGACCTCAGGGTGAGCCCCGGTCAAACCGTTTTTGCCGCGACTGACGCGACGGTGCTCTATGCCGGTAACTTAGCGGGTCGTCCGGTGATTTCCCTCGAGGACACCACCGGACGGCGCTACACCTACGAACCGGTAGAGCCTTCGGTCGCGGTCGGGGATGACGTGACTCGTGGCCAAGCTATCGGGACAGCACTGGGAGGACACTGTTCCGGTGGGGACTGCCTGCATTTCGGGGTCAAGGACGGCCCGGACGGTTACGTAGACCCCTTGCGTCTATTAGGGGGAAGGATTCGCCTGTTCCCGGTTCACTAGGCGGATTGCAGACAATCGGCCGAAGCCGAGCGCCTACTTCTCAGCAGGGGAAGATGAATATTCAGTCGGGGCTTTATAGATGCCGGTAATCAAGTTGCTGCCGTGAACGTACTCCACCCGGTACTGGGATACGGTGTTCGAAGGGGCATCGTATTTCAGAACCTCGCCCTTCTCGGAGCGAGCGATAATCGGGGGTTCTTCATTGCGAGCCACGACCCAAAAAACCGACTGGTTCTGTTTGGTCTTTCCGACAGAAACATCGAGGATTTCCGTGCGCGGCACCCCGGTTTCCACGTGGGAGTACTTCTTTGTGAAGGCATTGGACCACTGGGCCATCTCCTGGCACTTCGTGCAGGCATTGGTGTAAACCTGGTTGGCGAAATGGGTATCGCTCGCCACAAAGCTGTAGTACATGGAGTAGGTAAAGTACTTCACCACTGTGGCCGCGCCGTCCACGGAAAACTCGTGGAAAAACTTCGGCTTGTCAAACGGTGCCACTTTCATCAACTGATCAGCAGGAATGGTCTGTAGGTCAGCGGGGGAAGGTTTACCTTCGGTGGCCGCGGTATAGCGCGGCGCCGGTGCTCCGGGAATCGGGTCTTGGGTCGTTTCAGGGGCGGCGGGTTCGACCAGAGGAATATCCGCGGTCATCATTTCCCGGGCAGTCCTCTCAGAGCCAGAAGCACCAACCGCAGTACCGCATCCCGTCAAGACCGCAGCAGAGCACAGCATCACCAGCGATGCTTGTAAGATCCGCAGTTTCCCGACCATGACGCTCCTTTCGAGGCACCATACTCTACAAGTTCTTAAAACATTGTATGTGTTATTGTAGGAAATTCATAGAATCAATCCAGCTTTTTCCCAGTTTTGTCAAGACATTCCCAGGAAACTATCCATCCAGGTCAAAGGCTCGATTTTTCGATATTTTAGAAAATCATTGGGGATTTTTTTAAATTAGGACTTTAGGCCCGGGGATGCGCCTGCAAATACACCGCGCGGAGCTTGTCCATCGACAGATGCGTATAGCGCTGGGTTGTGGCCAGGCTGGCGTGCCCCAGGATTTCCTGGACACTGCGCAGATCCGCGCCGCCATCCAACAGGTGAGTAGCGGCGGTGTGACGCAGCCCGTGCGGTCCCAAGTCCGGGACTCCCGCCTGCGCGGTCAGCCGATGCAGCATGCCGCGGACTATCCGCGTATCCAGCACCCCACCTTTTGCCCCCAGAAATACCCGGTTCAGCGCCGGTTTTTCCGGATTGACCAGGGCGGGGCGGCCTTTTTCCAGGTATTCTTCCATCGCCAGACCCGCGGGAATACCGTAGGGCACGACCCGCTGCTTGTCGCCTTTTCCCGTCACCCGGATAGTGCGCTGGCCTTTGTTGATGTTAGCTAACTCCAGCCCGGTCAACTCACTGACCCGAATGCCGGTGGCATAAAGCAGCTCCAATGCGGCCCAGTCCCGCAGTTTGACCGGATCGGGAGCAGCGGAGTCCTCCCGATAAGCAGCGGCTCGAGCCGTTTCCAAGAGGTGCGCCGCATCAGCGGCCGACAGGACCGTGGGCAGGGCATTATCCGGCCGCGAAGCCCGCAGGTTTTGCCCAGCATCGCCCGGGACTATGCCGCGGACCTGCGCCCACGATGCAAAAGTGCGGAAGGACGCGACTCGGCGAGCCAGCGTGGCGCGGCTCATCCCCGCGCGGCTCATCGAACCCAGCCACGCCCGAATCCGGGCAGGATTAGCTAAATCCGCACGCAGCCGCGACACTCCAGAGTCATCCTCAGAATCGGAGTCGACCAGGAAAGTCATCAATTCCCGCAAATCCGTAAGATAGGCCCGCACGGTTTGCGGGGAAAGCCCCCGGTTTACGCTCAGCCATTGCCCAAAATCAGCGGTGATTTCCGAGGCGAAGTCCGCAGCTGGATGATTTTCACTCACCCCATGATTCTATCTGGCCATAGCAGTCGCCCCCAGGCGATACCGCCCGTTGCGGGTTTCGACCTTGCCGTCCAACTCCATCAATCCCAGCTCGCTTTGCACCGTGCGAGTGCCCAAACCGGCTCCACGAGCCACCTGCTCTAAGGATTTCCACGCCGTTTTCGACAGGGAATCAATAACTTTCACGCCGTCACTGCTCAATCCGGCAAAGAGCGAGGGCGCCGGGATTTGTCCGGCGGAGTTGCGCTGGGGTGCAGACGCTGCCGCCCCGGCATCGGCTTTGTTTGCGGCCACTCCGGCACCGAACACCTTTTGCTCCTGAGTGTGCAGCGGAAACATGAGTTCCATGATTTCCTCCGCATTCGTCACCAGGGCAGCGCCTTCACGAATCAGCCGATGGCATCCTGCCGAAGCGGTGGAGGTGACCGGTCCGGGCACCGCAGCGACCTGACGTCCCTGCTCTGCGCCATGATTGGCGGTAGACATCGCCCCGGAACGCTCACCGGCTTCAACGACCACTACGACTTGAGACAGAGCCGAAATGATGCGGTTCCTGGTCAAAAACAGGTGTTTGGCGGGACGCTGGGAGGGCGGGGCTTCGCTAACAATCGCCCCGGTTTGCTGAATTTGGGAAAACAGCCGCGCATTCATGGCCGGGTACAGCTCGCCCAACCCACCAGCCTGGACACTGATAGTTTTGCCTCGTGAGGCGAGCGCCCCTTGGTGAGCAGCCGCGTCAATCCCATAGGCTCCACCACTGACGACCCAGATACCACGCTCCCCCAGTTCATAAGCGATTTCCTGGGCTATATCCGTTCCGTAGTGGGTCGCGCAACGCGCCCCCACCAGGGCTACTGCCCCCTCTGACGCCAGCGCCTGCAAAGCCCGCGGATTACCCCGCACCCACAGCGCCAACGGTGCCACCATTCCCAGGTCGTCTGCCATCACGGGCCAAGCCGCGTCACCGGGCACCACCAGCGTCCCGCCGTCTCGGCTCAGCAGCTGATATTCCATCTCTAAGTTGAGTTCCCGCAGTCGCATAGCCCACCCCTCAATTTGCGCCACCGATGCCGGAAGTTTCACGGGTTGAAACACGGTGCGAATCATCATGTCATCGATTTCCGGCAGCCTACCCGCCAAAAATTTCACCCGTTCCAAGGCTTCTATGACCCCGAAATGCCCGATAACCTGGCCTACAACGGGCTCTCCCGGCTGGACGATAGCAGTCCAGATTGCCCGAGCCCGGCGTTCTTCCGGGCTCGGTCCAGATGCGGCCGAATCCGCCGACGACACCGTGGCGCCTGTGGGCGGGTTCGACAGTTCCTCCGGCACGTTATCCGGCGCCTCTGTTTCGGTGTCTGTGGGTAGTTCCTCGGTAAGGCTCAACGTTTCCATGGGTTTCCTTTCATTCGGGCAGGCTGAATCCTTCGTTTTGGCGGCGCAACGTCATCGCAGTTCCCAGCTCGGGCAATCCCGGAACGGTTTTTCCGCTCAGATCGGCAACAGTCCAGGCCAGTCGCAAGACGCGTTGAGCTCCCCGCATGGACAAGCGACCCCGTTCCACCACGGTGTCGACCCGCCCAATCAGCTCAGGAGTGAAACCGCCTTCGGGTTGACGCAAAAACGGTCCGGGAATTTCTCGATTCAAATCCCATCCTCGGTCCTTCCACCGCTCTCGTTGCACGTCACGAGCGCGTTGCACCCGCGCCGCAACCACCGCGGTCGTATCAGCAGGTTTCGCTCCCGCTAACGAACCACGGCCCGGAGATTCCACCTGAATTTGGATATCCATGCGATCCAGCAGCGGCCCGCTCAACCGTTCCAGATATCGTTTGCGCGAATATGGTGTGCAGGTACAGGTAGCTCGCCGACTGCCAGCATTACCGCAGGGGCAGGGATTAGCTGCCATAATGAGTTGGAATCGAGCCGGATATTGGGCTGCGCCCGCCGCCCTATGCAGGGTGATTTCCCCGTTTTCCAACGGTTCTCGGAGGGAATCCAAGACCCGCGCCCCAAACTCGGGAGCCTCGTCCAGGAACAACACTCCCCGGTGAGCCAGAGAAGCGGCACCCGGACGTGGCACTCCCGAACCACCTCCCACCATCGCCGCCAGTGTCGCCGAATGATGCGGAGCTTGGAAGGGAGGTTGGCGAATCAGTCCGTCCTGCGCAGACAGCGTTCCCGCTAGGGAATGCAGGGCTGTGACCTCGACAGATTGTTCCACGTCCAAGGGCGGGAGGATGCCGGGCAGCCGCGAAGCCAGCATGGTTTTTCCCGAGCCGGGAGTGCCAATCATCAGCAGGTGGTGGCCGCCCGCGGCCGCCACCTCCATCGCTTGACAGGCGGCGGCTTGACCGCGAATGTCAGAAAAATCCCCGCCTGGACCAAAGGCAGGTGCCGGGGTACTTTCCCCGTCCTCCGCCCCCGCCGACTCCTCCGGCGGGGGCAGAGGCATCATCAAGTCTCCCCCCAATAACTCGATGACTTGCCCCAGGTGATGCACCCCCACCACATCCACCCCAGGCACCAGGGAAGCCTCAGCAAAGTTCGCTTGCGGCACCAAAATCTGAGTTTTTCCGGTTTTCATGGCTCCGATGACACTGGGCAAAATGCCCCGGATTCCAATGACACGACCGTCCAAGCCCAGTTCTCCCAGCATGATGCACTGCCCGGCTCGACTGCGAGAAATGACCCCCATCGCAGCCAAAACGCTGACCGCCATCGCCAGGTCGTAACCGGAGCCGGTTTTCGGCAGCGACGCAGGGGACAGATTCAACACGACCCGCGTTCCTGGCCACTCATACAGGCAGCTGGTCACTGCGGCACGAACCCGGTCTTTGGCTTCCCGCACCGCCGTGTCTGGCAGCCCGACCAGGCTGTAGGCGGTCATTCCGTCGGAAATATGGGCTTCTACCCGAACCGGGCGCGCCTCCATCCCCACCAAACAAATTGACCAGGCAAATCCCGAACTCATTTCAACCCCTGGAGATGTTTCACTACGGGTTCGCCGCGCCCGTCCCAATCCACGCTGCACAAATCCAGGCTGACCGCCCGGTGCGCGGGAACAATATCGCGCTGCGCCAGCCAAGACCCCATGACCCGGCGCATCCGCGCCAACTTCTTCATAGTGATGGCCTCGATAGGCATCCCGTGCCGGTGATTGGAACGAGTCTTAACCTCGATAAACCCCAGGACTCCCTCGGGACTGAGGGCGACTATGTCGACTTCACCGGCTCGACAGCGCCAATTGCGGTCCACAATGACGTATCCCTCAGCTTTCAGCGACTCGGCCGCGACTTCCTCACCAGCCATACCCAGCTGCCGATTGTGCAGGTTTTTCCCCGGAGTTGAGGCATTTTGCCCAGCGGTCCGCAGCGCGGGGTTACCGGCCGTGCAGCCGCATGCAGCGTCCGTTCCGGTAGTGACTTTATGACTGGTTTCAACGGTATTCGCGTAGCTCATGGACTCAGCTTCGCGCTCCCGAACCCACCGGCCAAGCCCAAAAATCTTTACCTGTGGAAAACCGACTTATCCACAACCCTAAAAACGGCGAAAAGCCGCCAATCGACCCGAGTTAATGAATTGTGGCTACTAGAAACGGGGCTTAAACAGCCGCCCGCTACCTAGGGAATCTCAATTTCTGGCTTCGCCAGTTCCTCCACGTTAACATCTTTAAAGGTCAGGACCCGCACGTTTTGCACAAAACGCGAGGAGCGGTAGACATCCCAAACCCAGGCATCCTCCAAAGTAATCTCAAAGAACACGTCCCCGCCGGCATTATTGTGCGTGGTGACGTCAACCTTGTTCGCCAGATAAAACCGCCGGTCAGTTTCCACAACATAGCTAAACAGGGAAATCACATCGCGATATTCTCGGTATAAATCCAGTTCTAGCCCATTTTCATAGGACTCAATATCGTCGTTGTTGACCATCACACAACCTTTCGTACCCCTCTACCCTACCGGAGCTTCCAAGTTTTGCGATGCCAAACACTCGTGCCCAATTCAGCCAGCGCCGCTCGATGAGCGGCAGTGCCGTAACCGACATTTTTCGCCCAGCCGTAACCGGGGTCACGCAAGCTGCGCATGAACGCGTCCCGATACACTTTCGCCAGCACGGAAGCGCCAGCGATTACGGCGGCTTTCCCGTCCCCCTTCACCAGGGTTTCCACTCTGACTTCCGGGGAGCTCACCAGGTTTCCCGCCCCGGCAAACAGGTCGGGTTGCTTCGGTGGGGCGAGATAGTCAAGATTGCCGTCCAACAGAAGCCTTTGCGGCAGATGCCCGCGGGCGTCCAGCTCGTTGAGAGCGCGCCACCCCGCCAGACGCAGCGCTGGCATAATCCCCAATTCGTCGATTTCCGTATTGGAAGCCTGTCCGATGGCAAAGTCCCTGACCCAGGCGCGAAGGGGATCTTGCAACGCCAAGCGGCGGCGTTCCGTCAGCTGTTTGGAATCGTTCAATCCGGCGGGGAACCCCTGGGGAAATTCCGGGTTCTCCAGGCTGAGCTGATCTATCACTGCCACGCCCACGCAAACCGGACCTGCTAGCGCACCGCGCCCGACCTCGTCCATCCCACCAATCAGCGGGAGGCGTCCCCTGCGACTGTCGCCTCCGTGCTTCGCCAATGCGGCCAGAGCCGCGGTTTCCCAAGATAAATCAACCACTCAGCGTGCCTCAACCCCCGTGGGGACGCGTCTCGAATGCTTCAGAGTTGAATTCGTCAGCCGGGGCGGCTGGCTTAGGTATGTTATAAAAAGCGCAGCTGGGAGCGATGAACTTCATCCGTTCAATCGGCCAGATTACGACGAAAGCGCGACCCACCACGTTGGATTCAGAAACGAAACCGCGCGAAGGCTTGTCCTGATGCCAACGGGAATCTGCGGAGTGAGGCCGGTTATCCCCCATCACCCACAGCGAATTCTTCGGCACCACTACGGAAAATTCTATGTCTGAAGAGACCCCGGTCTTGGGGATATAGTCCTCGTCGATGGCTTTGCCGTTGATATTCATCAACCCGTCCTCGTCGCAGCAAGACACGTCGTCGCCGGACACTCCGATGACACGTTTAATCAGGTAGCCCTGGGAGTCTTCAGGCAGCAAGCCCACAAAAATCCCGAAGTTCTTAAACTTGGTCGCGATCTGGAACGGAGTTTTATCAGGAGGACGTTCGCGCATCTGCTCGGCAGCGGTTTCACTCCAGCCTTCCACGTCTTTAAAAACGATAATGTCGCCGCGGTTGATGTCCCCGTGCCGGGCGGAAAACTTGTTGACCAGCACAGAATCGTTGATCATCAGGGTTTTTTCCATGGACTGCGAGGGAATAAAAAAGGGCTGCAACAGGAACAGTCGAACCAGCGAACTGATAGCCAGAGCCGTAATTACCACCGCGATGAACTCAAAATACCAGGGTAAATCCAGGCTCAGATGCGGGCGTTCCAAGGCATCGAAGTTGGCTCTCGCCCCGGGGGGCAGGGCTTTCATACCCCTCGGTCCGGGGATCTTGGCACCACGCCTGCGTTCCGTTGCGTTGTCCTCATCATCGAGTTGGAAATCAGTTTCGTCGTCGTCCTTCAGGAAATCTTTTTCTCCGAGATTCTCGGGCGATTCTTCGTCTTCGGGCTGCATACCAGGAAAAGGCATCGCGCCGTAGGGCGGGAAAGGCATCCCTGGAAACGGCCCCATCCCCGCTGGGGGAAGTCCTGGAGGCATCGGCATTGGCGCCATCCCGTTGGAATCCATACCGAGAAAATCCGTCCTGTCCGGGAAAGCCGACTGCGGGGGGTATCCTCCCGGAAAAGCCTCTGGCGGGAATGGAATCCCGGCTCCGCCCGGTGCGTACATCCCGTCTTCACCGGGCATCGACCCACCGGGGAAGCCTTCGTAACCGGGAGGGTAGGATTCGGGCAGGGTTCCGGCCCCAACGAATTGTGGATTCATGCCGAAGCCGTCTGGGGAAGCACCCGAGAACTGCGCGTCTCGGTTGGCATTCTCAGGCTGCGGGGGCATCGTCATAACAAAAAGAATAGCGTAAAAGCCTAAAGGAAGCCCAAACTATTTCGGTTCGAGCTTCCTTTAGGATGAATTTTTGTGGCAGATGCCGCCTTGACTTTCTGACTGTACCAGCCGGTTTTTCACATTGCTCCAGCTGGAAGCCGGCAACTGCCGCAGAATGATTGCGAGTTAGCGCTTTTCAACGACCTTAGCCGCCTTGCCGTGGCGATCACGCAGGTAGTACAGCTTGGCACGGCGCACATCGCCGCGGGTCACTACCTCAATCTTGTCCACAGTCGGGGCGTGCAACGGGAAAGTACGTTCCACACCGGTGCCGAAGGACAGCTTCCGCACGGTGAAGGTTTCTCCCACACCGCCGCCGTGACGAGCGATGACTACGCCCTGGAAAATCTGGATACGGGAGCGGTTTCCCTCGATAACCTTTACGTGAACCTTTACGGTATCGCCCGGACGAAAATCCGGAACGTCCTCACGCATTACGGCCTTGCCGATTTCCTCAACCAGAGGCTTCTGCATTGTTTCTCCTTGACGCTCCTGCCACAGGTCAAAAACGTCTCACTGCGGGCACCCTCAGTGCCGATGGTGTTTTGCTTCGCTATCGGGTCCCCCTGTGGCAGGTTGCCCGCGAAGCCGTACCATTTTGCCACAAACTCGGGCCGGAACGCCACTTTTGCCGTTTCGTGCTCGATTCATCCACCCTCACCCTGCCGAGGTGGCGTTGCTTCGTGAGCCGCACAAAACCGCACCGAGCCCACGAAATATGCCTCTATCAGGCACTATCCCGGTCAAAACTCCGGCGCATCACCACGTCCTGGTTTTCCACGCCCCCCACGGTGAATGTTCGTTTCCCGATACGCCGAAACCCGTGATGTTTATAGAATTTTTGGGCTCGTTTGTTGTACATCGAGGTCCCCAGGCACACTCCCGGGGCATGGCCGACCCTCGCCAAATCTGTCAATGCCGCTTCCAACAGCGCCCCGGACAATCCTGTGGAGTGCAGAGCCTCGCGCACATAGCACTTCGACAGGTAAGCATCCCCGGCGACAATTCCCGCCTGCGCCGCTTCCGCCTCGCCTAACTGTACCCTCGCGTAGGTGTATCCCACCAGTTCACCGCCCAATTCCGTGACCCAGTAGCGATGTTCTTGAGGATTATCGAGGCGTGCCTTCACCGCCTCGAGGTCGAATTCAACGGCTACGAACTGGGCGATAGCCTCAGTGCTGACGTAGGCCGGACAAGCCAGGGGGAACGTCTCCGACCCCAAAGCGGACAGTGCTAGGGCCTCCCCTCGGTCGGGCTGGCGAATCCGCAGGGGAACCGCCACCAAATCCGCAGTTTCCGGCTGTGCGCCGCTTGCCGGACGCATATCGCCCGCCCACCCCGCCTGGTGCGCTGCCCGTGCCGACCCTACCGCGACCAGTCGGGACAGACCGATAGCCTCCAAATCCTGAGGTGACACGTAAAGCCACCCCAGCGAAGCCAGCTTTTCCCGCCCGCGCTTGCTCAACAGTGTGGCGTCTAAACCCGCCAGCAAATCCGGGCGTCGCCGCGAGGTTTTTTCAATGGCCCGCTCCCGACGCCAGGCTTCGATTTCCGCGTGGTTTCCGCCTTTCAGCACCTCGGGAACAGCCAGGTCACGCCACACTTCTGGGCGGGTATAGCAGGGGTATTCCAACAGGCCCGTTCCCTCGTAGGATTCCTCCACCAAAGACTCCGGGTTACCCACCATGCCATCGAGCAGGCGCCCCACGGCTTCAATCAGCGCCACGGCCGCGATTTCCCCGCCATTGAGCACATAATCCCCCAAGGAATACTCAAATACTTCCAGGTCGGGGTACAGTTGCTGGTCAGCGTAGTGCTGGGCGACTCGCGAGTCGATACCTTCGTAGCGCCCACACGCGATAACGACATTATCCGTACTCGTGGCGATCTGCCGGACTTTCGCCTGGGTCAGCGGCACTCCGGAGGGCGTAGGAATCGCCAGGATAGTTTTCGGGTTCACCAGACCGTTCGGGCGGCTTTCCGGTACGCTGTCCGCGGGCTGGCTCTGCAGCTCACCCAGCGCGGCATCGATGGCTTTGCCCCAAATATCGGCCCGCATCACCATGCCGGCTCCCCCACCGTAGGGCGTGTCGTCAACGGAATGATGCGGGTCATCGGTGAAATCGCGCAGATTAGTGACGCCCCAGCTCAACACCCCGTTTTGCGCCGCTTTACCCAGCAGCGACAAACCGAGCACCTCAAAGAATTCGGGAAAAATCGTCAGAATCTGAAAACGCATCATCCTCACCTTTATTCGGACAGTCTACCGACAACCCGCCGGGAAACGCTGAACCGTCCTAGTGCGGCGGAAACAATCCTCCGGGCGGATCCATCGTGACCACCTGGCTATCTAAATCGACATCGGGGACGATTTCATAAACAAAAGGCACCAGGATTTTCTGCCCGTCCGCAGTCGTGACTTCCAACAGGTCTTGGGCTGGCGCCAGCAGCAGGTCGCTCACGGTACCAAGCGTTTCCCCCGCCAGGTCCACCGCTCGCAGTCCCACCAGTTCGTGACGGTAAAAGCCCTCATCGCCCTCGCTTTGTTCGCGGTCATTGGCGGTTTCTGTATTAGTGGCGCCAGAATCGGGTGAGTCTGTGGGGTTAGCGCACAAGGCCGGGTCGTCAGTTTCTATATACAGTTTCGTTCCGCTGAGGGTTTCGGCACCGTTACGGTCGGGAATTTCCCGGAAAGACACCACGAAGTGTTTACCGCTCATCCGTGCCCGGTTTACCGTCAACGTAGCCGGGGTTTTCCTGCTGGTTAACAGGACTGTCCCGGGGGCAAACCGAGCACGCGGTTCGTCCGTGTGCAGGGCGACCCGGACTTCACCACGAACCCCGCTGGCCCGCCCGATGACCCCAACCGTGAGCTTCACCGCTGACCCCTTCCCGAATCGATAGCTGCGTTAAAAAGTTTGACCCCCGCTATCGGCGGGGATCAAACCAAATGACTATTTAGCGCCGATCTTGGTCGATGACATCGACGCGGACGCTGCCCTGTGTAGATAGTGCGGAAGCTACCGAACGCAGCGCTTTCGCGGTGCGGCCATTACGGCCGATAACTCGACCCAAATCCGAGGGGGCAACGTGTACTTCCAGGAGCTTGCCGCGACGCAAAGACTTTTCGCTCACGCGCACGGCTTCTGGCTCGTCGACGATGCCGCTGACCAGGTGTTCCAAAGAATCTGCAAGCATCGACATTATTCTGCCGCTTCCGAAGTTTCTTCCGCCGAGGCTTCCGCAGCGGGGGCCTCCTCGGCCTTTTCCTCAGCGGGGGCTTCTTCAGTCTTTTCTTCTGCCTGAGCCGCCTCAGCTTCTTCAGCCTTCGCAGCCTCTTCAGCTTCCTTCTTGGCCTTGGCTTCGGCTTCGGCCTTCTTTGCCTTCGCCTTTTCCGCGGCGTCGTCCGCAGCCTTCACCGCGGCCTCCACATCGGCTCCCGCGTCCTTAACCTGGATACGGTTCTCAACGACCTTGGCGCCCTTGAACGTCGCCCAATCGCCGGAAAGCACCAGGAAACGATGCACCGCGTCAGACGGCTGGGCCCCCACGCTCAACCAGTACTGGATGCGCTCCGAGTTCAGTTCAATCAAAGACGGCTGCTGGTTGGGGTCGTATTTGCCGACCTCCTCGATGACGCGACCGTCGCGCTTCTTGCGGCTGTCGACCACGACCACCCGGTAAATGGGGTGGTGAATCTTACCAATTCGCTTCAAACGAATACGTACTGCCACTGTTGTGACTCTCCTTGTAATTCATGTCGCGAGCGCACAAAACCCCAGGTAGGGAAAACACTAAAGCCTTGTTTTGCTCAAAATCCGGGGCTGTGGTCACGAGAGGGCGGCGACCAGAGCCCAGTACAACGTTCCATTATGCCCGATTTCTCACGATTTTTAAAATTCAACAGTCCTCCCGGCTCAGTCGAAAATGACCTGCCAGTTTGGGTCGCGATGCGCTTTCAGGCACATCGCGACCTGTTCGTGCGTGGTTTTACCCAGAGACATTTCCGGCAGTTCATCGAGCCCAAACCAGCCAATCTCGGTGGTTTCGAGGTTCTGGACAAAGTCCCCGCCCAGCAAGGTGCATTCCACAAAAAATGCGTAAACATGAAATATACCCCTGCTGGGATTATGTTTGCGCTTATCGATTAACGCCAGCAGCCTGTCAGTTTTTACCCGCATTCCGGATTCTTCGTAAGCCTCCTTGATGGTGTTTTCCCTCACACTCAGCCCCTCGTCAATCCAGCCTCCCGGCATGGACCAGCGCCCATCAGAGCCTTCATGCACCAGCAGAATCTTGTCTCCGTCTACTCCCGGACGCCCCGAGCCGTCACCGAAGATAACGGCGCGTGAATCAACTTTCGGCGTGCGGTATCCGTAGTCCTCCAGCAACACGTCCCGCGCCTGTTCGGGATTGTTGCCCGTGAGGCGTGCCAAGAGTTCCGCCGCCAGTTCACGAGTCTGGGTCGCCCGATCCCGGTCATAGTCGTCATGACCATAGAACTCGCCGGCCTGACCAATAGCCTGCAGCTCTAATATGAGGTCCACCACGTCTTTATCTACAGTTTCCACTTGCCTTTTTCCTCGTCGTCGTAATTATCAAACCACTCAACACTAGGACGGAATCACGGGAAGGATCCATTTGTTCGCGCCGGGGCCGGCTTCGTCCGGGGCGTTGGTAGCAAGGTCACCAACAGAGCGCACGCGTTTGGCGGCGTCTCTGGCAGCGCTACGCGCCTCACCAGCCGCAGAGAGGGGCAAAACGCCGAGTTTCATCATGGTGTTCACCATCGGGGGTCCCATGTGTCCGCTGACCACGACCGCAATGCCGTGGTCGCGCATAAAACCCACAATCACAGCGTGCAGATTGCCGTGCGGACCTTGCTCGTGCAAAATGTCCCAACCGACCTGGAATTCTTGCCAATCCGTGATTTCACCGGCGGCGTTGACGGTTGTCACCGCCATAGTCCGGGCTCGCCCCAGGCCACCCCCGACCTCCGTGCCGGCCACGTTTACCGCTATATTCAAGGTTTTCGCATCACTCATTTTCTATCCCAACTTTCGGTATAAGTTATTTTCAGCAATCCTGGTAACGCCAACGGGAGTTCCGCCTTTCAGCACCACTTTTACCACCGCTTTCCGGCTTAATCCTATGCCAGACCGGACCGTAATGCCGACCAAACACCGCACACCCCACCCCGCGGATGATTCACCCGGCTCCCCCGACTAGGATGGTCTTATGACGAAAACCCCAACTATCTTGGCGACCTCCGGCGGATACAAAAACGGAGAACGCATCTTTACCGAGTTCAACCACCTGGTGAAATATTCCCTCGAATTGTCCGGTACCACCCGTTCCAAACCGAAACTTGGCTATCTGGATACCGCGGCCGGCGACCAGCATTACCGGCTGGCCCAGCGTTACGAAGCGGCTCGCCTGGCGGGGGTGGAACTGAACCCGCTGCAACTGTTCGTTATGCCCAACGTGGAGGATATCGAAGGCTACCTCCTGGAACAAGACGCCGTGTGGGTTGACGGGGGTTCAGTGGCAAACCTGCTGGCAGTGTGGCGAGTCCACGGCCTAGACCAGATTTTCCGCCGCGTTTGGGAAGCCGGCGTCGTCCTGGCCGGAGTCTCGGCCGGTTCTATCTGTTGGCACCGAGGTGGCACCACGGATTCTTTCGGGCCCGAACTTCGCGCAGTCACCAACGGTCTGGGCTTGATTCCCTACGACAACGGCGTACATTACGACGTTGAAAAACGCCGCCGCCCCACGGTGCATCGCCTGGTCGCCGAGGGTGTCTTGGGTAAAACCTATTGCACCGATAACAATGTGGGTTTGGTTTACCGCGGCACCGAACTGGCCGAAGCGGTCAGTGAAGTGCCGGGAAAGTCGGCCTGGGTCGTAACGAAAGACCGTGGCGAAGTCGTCGAGGAACGCCTCGAAACCCGTTTCCTGGGATAGTTTCGGCCTCTAGTCTTGCTGCCAAGACTCCCACAGCGAAGCATATTCGCCCCCGGCCGCTACCAGTTCATCGTGCGTGCCCAATTCCACGATTCTCCCGTCCATCATGACTGCCACTCGGTCAGCATCGTGGGCGGTATAAAGCCGGTGGGCTATGGCGATAACGCTACGTCCCGCCAACACCCGCGACAACGACTGTTCCAGCGAACGGGCCGCAGAGGGATCCATCAGGGAAGTTGCCTCATCCAGCACCAAAGTGTGGGGGTTCAACAGTACGATTCGCGCCAGGGCGAGCTGCTGTACCTGCGCCGGGTTCAGCTTCATTCCCGCGCCGCCAACCTCCGCATACAGCCCGGTTTTTTCCGTTTCTGCCGGCGATTTCCCCTCTGGGACAGATTGTGCGGTAGAGGTCTGGGCCTCGGTTCGTCCCAAGCCGCGAACCCAGTCCACACCCACCGCGTCGAGCACCGTCCACAGTTCCTCATCACTCGCGTCGGGCCGCGCCAAACGCAGGTTGGAGGCAATCGTTCCAGTAAACACGTGCTGTTCTTGCGTGACCAAAGCGACTTGCTGGTGCAGTTCGCTTTCGGGCAAGTCCACCAGCCGTACTCCCCCGACTGTCACGGACCCGCTGGTGGGCGGGTGAATGCCGGCTAGCATCCGTCCAAAAGTGGACTTACCGGCACCCGATGGTCCGACAATGGCCAAAGTTTCGCCCCCGCGAAGTTCCAGAGACACTTCGTGCAGCACATTTTGCCCCGAATGATAGGCGTAGCAAACGTCCCGAGCCACAATCGCGGGCGTACCGGCGGGCG